>CAYRFT010000038.1:0-9160 GCA_964423585.1 uncultured Parabacteroides sp.
CGTAGGGCACCCGCGCCCCTTATTGGAAACTTTAATCGGGCGTTTTCTTAAAATATTTCCGTATTTTTGCGCCATCGTAAAAACCATACACGGATATTGATATATGGATTTCAAAATGGATACGGGAGGCTGCAACAGTTGCCTGCGCGCCGGGGGATGCAGCAAAATACAGGACAACAAGCTGAACACATACGACTGGCTGTGCGGGGTGCCGGATGCCGGGGCCGCGACCGACTACGTGGAAGTGCAGTTCAAGAACACGAGGAAGGGTTATTACCTGAACCGGGAGCATATCCCGCTGGAAAAGGGAGACAAGGTGGCCGTCGAAGCGATACCGGGGCACGACATCGGCACGGTGACGCTGACGGGGAAACTGGTCCTGCTCCAGATGAAGAAGAACAACGTGCGGCCCGACCAGGCGCCGAAGAAGATCTACCGGAAGGCGCGCCAGGCGGACATAGAGAAATACGAGGAGGCGAAGGCGAAGGAACATGACACGATGATACGCGCGCGCCGCCTCGCCGCCGACTTAGGGCTGAACATGAAAATCGGGGATGTGGAGTACCAGGGGGACGGGAACAAGGCCATCTTCTATTACATCGCCGACGAGCGCGTGGACTTCCGCCAGTTGATCAAGGTCTTTGCCGAGACTTTCCGGGTGCGCATCGAGATGAAGCAGATCGGGGCACGGCAGGAAGCGGGGCGCATCGGGGGCATCGGGCCGTGCGGGCGCGAGCTGTGCTGCGCGAGCTGGATGGCCAACTTCGTGTCGGTGGCTACCGGGGCGGCGCGCTACCAGGACGTCTCCATGAACCCGCAGAAGCTGGCGGGGCAGTGCGTCAAGCTGAAATGCTGCCTCAACTACGAGGTGGACGCCTACGTGGAGGCCCACAAGCGGCTGCCCTCGAAAGAAATCCCGTTGGAGACCAAGGACAACAAATATTTCTTCTTCAAGGCGGACATCTTCAAGCGGGAAGTGACCTATTCGACGGACAAATCGGCGGCTGCCAACCTGACGACCATCCCAGAACAGCGGGCCTTTGAAATCATCCGCATGAACAAGAAAGGCATCAAGCCCGAAACCCTCGAGGCCGATGCCGGGCAGCCGAACAAAATCGAATCCCAGGACATCTTAGGACAGGAGAGCGTGACGCGCTTCGACAACGTGCGGAAGAAAAAGAAGAAGAAACGCGGGGGCGGGGACAAACAGCCCAATGCCGCCGACAAGCAGCAACCGCAGGCGAAGCAGCCTGCCAACAACAAGCCGGAGAATGCCCCGAAAGACAATCAATAGCCTCTTGGCCGCGCTGGCCTGCGCCTTGCCCCTTTCCTGCGAGTACCGCGTGTTGTACGACCAGTACCAGATGGTCGAGCAGTCGGCCTGGGGAAAGGACAAGGTTTATTATTTCACCTTCATGGTCACGGACAATTCGATTCCCTACGACGTGACGCTCGACATACGCAACAGCAACGACTATCCCTATCAGAACCTGTGGCTCTTCTGCAACGAAGAGCCGCCCGCCGGGGACATGCGGAGGGACACCATCGAGTGCATGCTGGCCGACGAGTCGGGGAAATGGTACGGGCGCGGCATCTCGCTGTACGAATGCGGCTTCCCCATCCGCGAGAACTACCGCTTCGCCTACGCCGGGCAATATACCTTCAGCGTCCGGCAGGGGATGCGCGACAGCCTCATCACCGGCATCCGCGAAATAGGCCTGCAGGTCGTGCCCGCCGGCACGCGCTAACGCTCCTTCCTCCCCGCATCCAGGCGGATGAAGATAAACAGCAAAATCGTAAACCCCAACAGGGAAGAACCTCCGTAGCTGAAGAAAGGCAAAGGGATGCCGATGACCGGCGTGAGCCCGGTCACCATCCCTATGTTGATGGCGAGGTGGAACAGGAATATGGAGGCCACCGAATACCCATACACGCGGGCAAAGACGCTGTCCTGCCGCTCGGCCAAGGCAATCAGGCGGAGGATGAACACGGCAAAAAGGACCAGGACGGCGGTCGAGCCGACAAAGCCCTGCTCCTCTCCCACCGTGCAGAAGATGAAGTCCGTGTCCTGTTCCGGCACGTATTTCAACTTGGTCTGCGTCCCGTTCAGGAAGCCCTTGCCGAACAATCCGCCGGAGCCGATGGCGATCTTCGACTGGTTGACGTTATAGTCGGCCCCGCTCGGGTTGTCTTTCATGCCGAGGGAAACCTTGATGCGCACCTGCTGGTGCGGCTCCAATATGTCCGTAAACACATAGTTCACCGAGAAAAGGTACCCGATGGAAAGCACGGCAAACAAGGCTATCAGCACATAATTCCACACCCATTCGCGCAGCGACAGATAGGCGAGGTAGAGCACGGCCATGCCCAACAGCGACAAGGCCGCCACATTCAGATTGAAAGGATAATAGCAGGATACCAGGCCCGATATCCCCAGCACGGCCAGGGAGACACAGGACATGAGCCGCACCGCCCGCCTGTCTTTCATCTCGACATAGACCAGCAGGATCGTGACGGACAAGACCATGAGGGAAACGAGAAACACGCCCAACGGAGTCTCCCCCATCATGACCTCGGAATACTTCATCCCCGTCACGAAATAGACGACGGCGCAAACGCCCGCCAGCAGGAAATATCCCGACATCCCTTCCCTGTACAGCATCAGGAAGAAGGCAAAGTAAACCAAAGCCGAGCCCGTCTCCTTCTGCAAGAGGATGCAGGCCATAGGCAGGAATATCAGCCCGAGGACCGCCAGGAAGTTCTTGCACTTCGTCAGCTCAAACCCGTAGGTCCCCATCAGGCACGCCACGGCCAGAGCCGTGGCAAACTTGGCGAACTCGGCCGGCTGCAGGCGGAGCGGCCCCACGTCCAGCCACGAGCGGGAGCCCTTGATGTCGGGGGCCAGGAAGATAGTGGCGACAAGCACGAGGATGACCGCCGCGTAAATCAAGTAAGAAAAGACTTCATAGAAATCCCTTTCGATCATCAGGATGGAAAAAGCCGCGAACAAGGAAACGCCCACCCAAATCAACTGGCTCATCGGCCGCCCCGGCAGAGAGAACAGTTGCCCCGTGTCAAATTCATAACTGGCACCGCAGATCGTAATCCAACCTGCAAGGACCATGACTAAATACAGCAAAACCGTCATCCAGTCGATCGACTTCCAAGTGCCCCTGCTCCTATAACCCATTTGGCAAAGTTACGGCATTAACGATATAGTCTTCTATGGACTGGCTCTCCGGGAGAATGTCCCCGCGCAGGTACTTCTCGATCATCAGCCGACCGATCGGCACGGCATACGTCGCCCCGAACCCGGCATTCTCGACGAACACGCTAATCGCCACTTTCGGCTGCCGGTAAGGGGCGAATCCCATAAAAATGGAATGATCCTTCCCATGAGGGTTTTCGGCCGTGCCCGTTTTCCCGCAAACCTCGATGTCGGGCAAGTTCGCGCCCCGGCAAGTCGCGCCATAGGCCGTCCCCATGACAGCCCCGCGCATGCCTTCCGCCACATACGCATAATACTTCGGGTCCACCTGCGTGTAACGTTTCCCCGTGTACAAGGTATCCAAGGCGGTGTCCTGAATCTCCCTCACCACATGAGGCGTGACAAAATAGCCCCTGTTTGCCACCGTCGCAGCCAAATTGCAAATCTGCAGCGGGGTTGCCAGTATCTCCCCCTGCCCGATCGCGATGGAGATGATGGTGCTTGAGTTCCATCTTTCCCGATAAATCTTGTCGTAGATCTTGCTGTTGGGAATATAGCCCCGCTTCTCGCCCGGCAAATCAACGCCCAGCTTATATCCGTAGCCCATGGATACCATATAATCTTTCCATACGTCAAACGCCTGCTGGATGGTAGGATAGCGGGAACGATCGTCGAGCATGTAGTGCAAGCCCCAAGGGAAAAACGAGTTGCAAGACGTTGCCAAAGCCCCGACCAACGGCAACGGGGAAGGATGGCCGTGGCAGGCCGGTTTCCCTCCGCGGTAAGTATAGCCGTATGCGCACGAGAAACGGGTCTCAGGAGTAATGACGCCTTCCTGCAGAAAGATCAAGCCCTGTGTCGGCTTAAACGTGGAGCCCGGCGGATACTGCGCCATCAACGGGCGGTTGAACAGAGGTTTCAAAGGGTCTTCCTGCAACTTCTTGTAATTCTTCCCCCGGACACGGCCGACCAGCAAGCCGGGATCATACGTGGGAGACGAAACCATGCACAAGATTTCGCCCGTCTCCGGCTCAATCATGACAATGCCGCCCAACTTGTTCTTCATGAGCTTTTCCCCGTAAGCCTGCAAATCGATATCAATAGACAACTTCAGGTTCTTGCCGGAAACAGCCGCCACATCATACTTCCCGTTTTCATAGTGCCCTTTAATCCGCCCGTGGACATCCCGCAAGAGGATTTCGACCCCTTTCTCCCCGCGCAGGATTTTTTCATACGACCCTTCAACGCCGGTCCTCCCGGAATTGTCTCCGGGAACATAATAAGAATCCGCCTCTATGTCCCGGGCATTCACCTCGCCCACATTCCCCAAAAGCAAAGCCGCATTGGGATAGGCATATTCGCGGACCGTCCTGTTCTGTACATAGAAACCGGGGAATTTATACAATTTCTCCTGCAAGATGCCGCACTCTTCGGCAGAAAGCTGGTTCATGAAAACCTGGGGCGTATAAGAAGAATATCCGGGATTCAAACGCCGGTTCTTCATATCCGCAATCCGCTTCAGGTATTGTTCTCTCGTAATTCCCAGTATCCGGCAAAAATCCAACGTGTCAAAAGGCTGCACTTCCCGCATGATCATCATCACATCATAAGACGGCTGATTATAGACCAGCAGTTTCCCGTTCCTGTCATACAAGATTCCCCGGGAAGGATAAATCGTCTTTTTCAGAAAAGCGTTGCTGTCCGCCCATGCCTTATAATCACTCTTGATTATCTGCAAATAAAACAACCGGGCAACAAAAATAAGGAGCAAGGCCACGACGACCCCGCCAATCACATAGCGCCTGTTCTCATATTTATATTTTAACTTATTCTCCAATTTTCTGTGATTCAAAATTGAATAACTCAATGGCACAGATTGACAGGATCGTCATCAAAGCACTTGCCCCGACACGTATCAGCAGAAAGGCAGGGTCAAACAGGGACAAGGCTTCCAGCAGAAACAAAGTCGCATGGTGTATCAAAACAAACAATGCCACGAAACGGACAAAACCTGCATATCCAAAAGAGTCATAAGAAGGGTATAGGCCCTCTGCGATTTCTTCCCCCTGCAGGAAATGGACCAACGGCTCCCGCAAAAGCCCAACCAACGAGCAAGCCCCGGCATGCATACCGGGCGTATTGGAAAACATATCCACAATCAATCCCGTCACAAACGAAAAGATTAACTCACCCGTCCGAGAAAAACCTATCGGCATTTTAATGATACAATACAGATATAAAAAAGGCGTGGCGATGCGCAGGTAATGTATATTATTAAGGAACAAGACCTGGAACAAGACAAAAACGACAAGATACAGCATGCCGCGCAATAAATTATTGATCATTTTTTCCCTGCCTCTTTTTCTAAGTTGATTTGCTCTTCCTGCCTGAAGTTACGAATAACCCGCACGTGCTGCAATGTCTGAAACGAAGTTGCCAGCCGGACCTTCAAAGAGTAAAAGTTGTCATCATGCCCACTGCGGAATTCTTCTACCGTCCCCACTATAAGTCCCGGAGGGAAAATGGCCGAATAACCGCTCGTCACGACCGTATCCCCCTTGTTGAATTCGGAATGCTTCGGCAATTCTTCCAGCGTGGCATAGGAAGCATCCCTCCCATCCCAGACAAGATAACCAAAATTATTATTCCCCAACACCTTGCAACTCAACCGGGATTTGGCATTCAACAGCGGAATAACCACGGAGAAATGATCCGACACTTGGGAAACGACACCTACTATCCCCTGGTTTGAAACGACGCCCATATCCGGCTGAATGCCATCGACACGGCCTTTGTCCAATGTAATATAATTGGACAACTGGACAAAACTGTTACTGGAAACTTCAGCCATGATGAACTGATAATGGAAATCATGCACGGAATCACGCACGGCACCCCGGAAAGCCACCGTATCGGCCTGCATAATCTCTAATTGCTCCTGCAATTCCAAAATCTTCATTTCCATCTCGCCATTTGCCCTTTGCAAGGAACGATTCGCTTCCTTCAAATTAAAATAGGAGACGACAGCGCCATATATGGAACCTAAATAACCTGAAACAATATTGCCGGAATTAATCAGCACACTCCGTTGATAAGAATTGTTCTGATAAACCAAAGCTATAGAAATTGCCTCGAATATAATGAATAAAAACCAATGCTTTTCCCTTATCAAAAAATCAAGCAATTTCTTCATAAGCCTTGTAAATAAAAGCCGGATATCAAGCAAGAACCACCACTTGATATCCAACCCGCAAGATTTATCGTATAAGGAAATTGAACTTATCTATATTCCTCAAGGCAACTCCCGTTCCCCTCGCCACGGCATGAAGAGGATCTTCCGCTATATGGAATGCGATATTCATCTTATCAGCCAACCGTTTATCCAGCCCCCGCATCAACGCGCCTCCTCCCGTCAAATAAATGCCGTTATGGACAATATCGGCATACAGTTCCGGCGGGGTTTGTTCCAATGCGCTAAGAACGGCGGCTTCCATTTTAGAGATGGTACGATCCAAACAATGTGCGATTTCCTGATACGAAACCGGGACTTCCATGGGCAACGCCGTCATCTGGTTCGGCCCATGCACGATATAATCCTCCGGCGGGTCCTGCAAAGTCGTCAACGCCGAGCCGACATGTATTTTTATCTGTTCGGCCGTCCTCTCCCCTACCTTTACATTGTGCTGACGACGCATATAATCTGCAATATCCGCTGTCAAATCATCACCGGCAATACGGATGGACTTATTCGAGACAATGCCCCCTAACGAAATGACGGCTATTTCCGTAGTACCGCCGCCTATATCCACAATCATATTTCCTTCCGGGGCTTGCACGTCAATTCCAATCCCCAAAGCGGCCGCCATAGGTTCAAATATCATATATACGTCCCTGCCTCCGGCATGTTCTGCCGAATCGCGGACCGCACGGATTTCCACTTCCGTGCTGCCAGAAGGGATACCAATCACCATACGTAACGAAGGAGTAAACCAACGGCTCCTATTACTTGCCATTTTGATCAAACCACGCATCATTTGTTCTGCCGCATAAAAGTCGGCAATGACGCCTTCCCGCAACGGACGAATGGTGCGGATATTATCATGTACTTTTCCGTCCATTTCACGGGCGGCCTTCCCGATGGCCAATACCTTATCCGTCCTGCGATCCAAAGCCACCATGGAAGGCTCATCGACTACCATTTTGCCATTGCAAATCACGATGGTGTTGGCAGTCCCCAAATCCATTGCTACTTCTTGAGTAAATGAAAACAAACCCATTGTTATGAAATTCTTTCTAACTAAAAATTAATGTTTAAAATGACGTACACCCGTCTTTACCATAGCGATATCATGCTCATTGCAATAAGCAACCGACAAGTCATCCTTAATAGATCCACCCGGCTGGATGATAGCCGTTATCCCGGCTTTATCTGCAATCTCCACACAATCAGGGAACGGGAAGAAGGCATCTGAAGCCATCACGGCCCCTTGCAAATCAAAATCGAATGAACGAGCTTTTTCTATGGCCTGCTTCAAAGAGTCAACACGGGATGTCTGGCCAATGCCGCTGGCGCAAAGCTGCTTGCCCTTTACCAATGTTATCGCATTCGATTTGCTGTTCTTCACGATCTTATTGGCGAACAGCAGATCTTCAACTTCCCTTGCGGAAGGCCGTTTTTCCGTCATGGCAATCAAATCAGGTTCCGCCTGGATGCTCAAATCCTTTTCCTGCACCAATGCGCCGTTTAACAAAGAACGGAACTGCACCGGGCAAGTTTTAAAGTTTTTACGCACCAAAACGATACGGTTCTTTTTTTGTTCCAAGACAGCCAAGGCATCCGCTTCATACGCGGGAGCAATGATCACCTCAAAGAAAATCTTGTTGATTTCTTCCGCCGCTTCCTTGTTGATTGTTGCATTGGTAATCAGAATGCCGCCGAATGCAGAAACCGGATCCCCTGCCAAGGCATCTTTCCATGCGTCAACGACATTGCCACGCGAAGCCACGCCGCAAGCATTGTTATGCTTCAAGATGGCAAACGTCAATTCGTCAAATTCATCGATCAAATTCACGGCGGCATCGATGTCCAACAAGTTATTATACGAATTTTCCTTGCCATGCAACTTGTCAAACATGTCATCGAACCGTCCGTAGAACAATCCTTTCTGATGGGGATTCTCTCCATACCGCAAACGCATCGGCTGGTCCATGGCAACCCGGAAATGAGAGCCTTCCCGGTTATCAAAATAATTAAAGATGGCCGAATCATATCCCGACGATACGGCAAAAGCTTCTTTGGCAAACCATTTTCGGTCTTCCAAGGATGTCTCGGCTCCTCTTTTGTCCAACAGATCCGACAACGGGGCATATTGGCGCCTTGAAGCAACCACCACCACGTCCTTATAATTCTTGGCGGCGGCACGAATCAAAGAAATGCCGCCTATATCTATCTTCTCAATGACAGATTGTTCATCAGCCCCCGAAGCGACAGTCTCTTCAAACGGATACAAATCAACAATCACCAAATCAATTTCAGAAATTTCATATCGGGCCAACTGCGCCTGGTCTCCTTCGTTTTCGCGGCGTGCCAAAATTCCGCCAAACACTTTCGGATGCAACGTTTTCACACGTCCTCCCAAAATAGAAGGATAGCCTGTCAAATCTTCCACCGCGTCACATGCGATGCCCAACGATTCTATAAAAGTTTTCGTCCCCCCGGTCGAAACAAAAGAAACGCCTTCCGCATGAAGTTTCTTTAAAATCTCATCCAAGCCATCCTTGTGGTACACGGAAACAAGTGCCCGTTTAATTCGTTTTGTTGCAGTCATTGCATTTAGCCTTTAGCATATTGTCAGGGTTGCAAAATTAATGATTATTTTTTCTCCGCGAGTATAATTCTTCCGGTAAGCAAAAATTTAACTGACTTTTTATTATTCCGGCGACTTCATTTCA
>CAYRFT010000039.1:0-9156 GCA_964423585.1 uncultured Parabacteroides sp.
CGACCGCTTCCTGCACCCTGCACGGGGCTATCTTCCGCCCGTAATCAGTGCCGTCAGGGCGGGGAAATGCTTGCGCAGGAACACATAAATGCCGACTCCCATGAAGGCGATGAAAAACGGTATGAGGAGATACCCTGCCGACAGCATCCCGTCACTGGCGGGCGACAGCAATTTCAGCCAATATGCCGTGGCCGGTCCCATGGGCTTTATGTGATAGGCAAAGACGAAAAAGGAACTCCCCGCCAACAAGGCGCTTACGGGCAAACGCTTCTTGGTTATGCCGTATGCCGTCCACGAGACCGCCGCGACCAGTCCCGCGACGATGCCTGCCTTGTGCAGGTACGGGCAGGTTATATGGCAATGCCACAACCATGTTTCCAGCACGACCAAAGCCGCATATAGGCAGGCGGCGGCCATGCGCATCGGGCGGAAATCTGCCGTGAAATCATGCCTGTTGATTCCGAACCATGCCCCGAAGGAGAAAAAGAAAAGGGCCGTGATGCCGAACCCGGGTACTTTGAACCATAAGTCAAGCATCCATAACACACCGAGAACGGGAACGGCGGAATGCTTGCAACGCCTGATAAGATAATAAAGCACCGGGGTAAAGAGGACAACGATCATCAGATCGCGGATAAACCAGAACTGAGCACAATGGGGCATTCCCGTGTTCTGATAGTCCCAGAGCGGATTCAGCCAGTCCTGCCATGTGTAATCCGTTACCAGCTTGTGTTTTCTCCCCCCCCTATTGGGAGCCGGTTCAAGAACAACTGGCTCAGATGAATCCATAGGAAGTCAGCCATGTTCCAGAATATATATGGGATTAATAATGTCCGGACCCGTTTCTTCAGTTTTTGCCCGTATGTTTTCAAGGAGAACTCGGAACGGTAAAAAAACAGGAACCCCGAGACAAAGAAGAAAAGGGGTACGGCTATGCGCGCCAGTTCTTCGGATATGACATGGCGCAGCAAGCTGTACATCGGGAATAGCCCTTCATTCACCGGCGAAGCCCCGCCGGCTATCGCATTAAATAAATCTGTATGGATAAATACCACCGCCACAATCAGCGGGAACCTCAAGAACGTAATCGTTTTCGAAAGGGTCGAATCATCGTTTGAATACATAAATGGATTTGATTTGTCATGAACACTGTGGAAATTATAAGGCGTGTCCCTTGGAGCATTTCATATAAGGAGGATATGTGCAGCAAGGGACACGCCTGTTCATGATAAGCAGTAAATACTGATACGTTAAATCCTTATCTCTTTATCCTTTTTCGTTTTCATTTAATCGATTTCTTCATCGGGTTCATAGCCGCCCATTTCGCGCAATGCGTTTTTCAGCATTACATATTGCTGGAACAGATGGTTCACCGGGACTTCGTTTTGCGTGTAGTCGTGCATCGGGCTCTTCAGGAAGAAACTCAGGAAACGCTGTATGCCATACCGTCCGGCACGTGCGGCCAAGTCGCTCAGAAGCACCAAGTCCAAGCACAACGGCGCTGCCAGAATGGAATCCCGGCACAAGAAGTTGATCTTGATCTGCATCGGGTAGCCCATCCAGCCGAAGATGTCGATGTTGTCCCAGCCTTCCTTGTTGTCATTGCGTGGAGGATAATAGTTGATGCGTACTTTATGATAATAGCCCGTATATAAATCCGGCTGGTTCTCGGGCACCAGAATGGACTCCAGCGTGGACAATTTGCTTACTTCTTTCGTATGGAAATTGGCCGGTTCGTCCAGTACCAGACCATCCCGGTTCCCTAAAATATTGGTAGAGAACCATCCCGATAAGCCCAGGCAACGTGCGCCGATAATCGGGGCGAAACCCGATTTGACCAGTGTCTGCCCGGTTTTGAAGTCTTTGCCGGCAATCGGCATTTTTGTCTTTTCGGCCATTTCCCACATGGCAGGAATATCCACCGTCGTATTCGGGGCCCCCATGATGAAAGGCGCGCCTTCAGCCAAAGCGGCATAAGCATAGCACATGGAAGGAGCGATATGTTCCCGGTCGTCATTCTTCATCGCAGCTTCCAAAGCCGCCAATGTGCCGTGAACTTCTTTGTAAAAAGGCACATAAATCTCTGTTGAAGCAGCCCAAAGTACAACGATACGGCTACATCCGTTCTTTTCCTTGAAGTCTCGTATATCCCGGCGCAAAGCCTCGACCCAATCCCAACGTGTCGTACAATCCTTCACATTGTCACCATCCAACCGTTTGGCATAGTTGCGATCGAAAGCAGCCTTCATCGGAGCGATACGCTCCAGTTCTTCTTTCACCGGATTGATATCCTTTTCTTTCAAGACCTCGCAATTGAGCGCAGATTCGTAGGCGTTGGCAGCATATACATCCCATGCACCAAACACAATATCATTCAAATCTGCCAGAGGAACAATGTCTTTGTAAGGAAGATATTTCTTTTGTGCTCCGCGTCCTACCCGGATTTTATCATATTGTGTCATTGAACCCACCGGTTTGGCCAACCCTTTGCGAGTCATCAAAACCCCCGTCATAAAAGTAGTTGCAACCGCACCTAATCCGACAGTCAAAACACCAAGTTTACCCGTTGCCGGTTGTACATTTGCTTTTTCCATTTCTTTTTGATTATTATGTTATTTAGTTAATTCTTTTCTCTTGATGCTTTGAAGTTCCACACCCCTAAATCATTTGCTGTCATCCTAAAATCAATTAGATTTGCAAGACTTCATCACACATCTGTTTTTAATTCTTTATTTGAAATAAATTAGAGTTGACAAATTTAGAAGTAAAAGTCCATATAGAGGTTTAAAAAAACATAAAGAAGTTATTTTAATTTAAAAATAGGGATCTTTCGGTGATATATAGCTCATTCCCTCCGAACAGATTCCGAATTATTGCGGAAATATTTATTTATTCTTGATTCTGTTGGCTGATATATGGAATTAAATTACCTTTGCAAAAATGCTATGCAGTGTGCTTTTATACACAAGTTAAATAACTTAAATTATTATCTTATGTGGTTACTTAATTCTTCTATCGGGAGAAAACTGGTAATGAGTATATCAGGGATCTTCCTCATTTTGTTTTTATTGTTCCACCTGTCGATGAATGTGGCGGCAGTTTTCTCAGGCGAGGCGTACAATACAATCTGCGGTTTGCTGGGAAGTAATTGGTACGCTATCGTGGGGACACTCGTTCTGGCTGCAGGTGTAGTGGTACATTTCGTGTATGCAGTGATATTGACATTGCAGAACCGAAAAGCTCGGGGGAACGACCGTTATGCCCTAAATTCTCGTCCGGAAGGCGTTGAATGGGCATCTCAGAACATGTTCGTGTTGGGTTTGATCGTAATCCTGTTTATGATCCTTCACTTCTCGCAGTTTTGGTATCACATGATGTTTGCCGAATTGGCAGGTATCCATGGTGACATCCATCCCCAAGACGGTGCGGCTTTCATCAACTTCTATTTACAGGGTAATATTGTAAACACGATATTATATCTGGTATGGTTTGGCGCATTATGGTTTCACCTGACCCACGGTTTCTGGTCGGCAATCCATACGTTAGGGTGGAGCAATGCCGTTTGGCTGGGCCGCTGGGAATGTATTTCCAAATGGGTCGCGACGATCATCTGCGGCTTATTTGCGGTTATTACTATTATATTCTACCTGAATGGTGCAGGAATATGAAATTTTGAGTTTATAAGTTTGCGGGTGTGAAATCAAATTCCAAGCCGGCAACTCAAAACAGGATGACTTAAAGACGAAAGGAACTAACAATTTAAAGACTAAAGACAATATGGCTGAAATAAATTCTAAAATCCCTCAAGGCCCGCTGGCCGACAAGTGGAAAAACTATAAGGATCACCAGAAATTGGTGAATCCCGCCAACAAGCGCCGTCTGGACATTATCGTGGTAGGTACGGGCTTGGCCGGTGCTTCCGCAGCGGCTTCTTTGGCAGAAATGGGATTCAATGTGTTGAACTTTTGCATTCAAGACTCGCCGCGCCGTGCGCACTCAATCGCTGCACAGGGGGGCATCAATGCCGCCAAGAATTATCAGAATGATGGCGACTCCGTTTACCGTTTGTTCTATGATACCATCAAAGGGGGCGACTATCGCGCCCGGGAAGCCAACGTTTATCGTTTGGCGGAAGTATCCAACAACATCATCGACCAATGCGTGGCGCAAGGCGTGCCTTTCGCCCGCGAATACGGGGGCTTGTTGGATAACCGTTCATTCGGCGGCGCGCAGGTATCCCGCACGTTCTATGCCCGCGGGCAGACGGGGCAGCAACTGTTGTTAGGTGCTTATTCTGCATTGAGCCGCCAGATCGGCAAAGGCAAAGTGAAAATGTACACGCGCCACGAAATGTTGGACGTGGTCTTGATTGACGGTCGCGCCCGCGGCATCATTACCCGCAACCTGATTACCGGCAAGATCGAACGTTATGCCGCCCACGCCGTAGTCGTTGCCACCGGAGGTTATGTAAACACCTTCTTCTTGTCAACCAACGCGATGGCTTCTAACGGTTCGGCCGCCTGGCAATGCTACAAGAAAGGCGCTTATTTCGCAAATCCTTGCATGGTGCAGATTCATCCGACTTGCATCCCGGTCAAAGGCGATTACCAGTCGAAACTGACGTTGATGTCGGAATCTTTGCGGAATGACGGGCGTATCTGGGTTCCGAAGAAACTGGAAGATGCCAAGGCCTTGCAGGCTGGGACGAAAAAGGGGAAAGACATCCCGGAAGAAGATCGCGACTACTACCTGGAACGCCGTTATCCGGCATTCGGCAACCTGGTCCCGCGTGACGTGGCCTCCCGTGCCGCCAAAGAACGTTGCGACGCGGGCTATGGCGTAAACAACACGGGCTTGGCCGTGTTCCTGGATTTTTCCGATGCCATCAACCGTTTGGGCAAGGAAGTCGTCAAGCAGAAATACGGCAACTTGTTCGACATGTACGAAGAGATTACCGACGACAATCCCTACGAAACCCCGATGATGATCTACCCGGCATTGCACTATTCGATGGGAGGCCTGTGGGTTGACTATGAACTGCAGACTTCGATTCCGGGCTTGTTCGCCATCGGCGAGGCCAACTTCTCCGACCACGGGGCAAACCGACTGGGGGCTTCCGCCTTGATGCAGGGCTTGGCCGACGGTTATTTCGTATTGCCATACACCATCCAGAACTACTTGTCCGACCAGATACAGGTTCCCCGTTTCAGCACGGACCTGCCGGAATTTGTCGAGGCGGAAAACGCAATCAAGAACCGCATCGGGAAATTGATGAGCATCAAAGGCAAGGAAACTGTCGATACGATCCACCGCAAGTTAGGCCACATCATGTGGGAACACATCGGCATGGCGCGCGACGAAAAAGGATTGTCGGAAGCGATCAGCTTGTTGAAAGGACTGAAGAAAGAATTCTGGAGCAACGTATATATCCCGGGGTCGGGCGACGACCAGAACGTGGAGCTGGAAAAGGCCTTGCGCCTGGCGGATTTCATCGAAATCGGGACATTGATGGCCCACGACGCCTTGAACCGCGCCGAATCTTGCGGCGGGCATTTCCGCACGGAGCACCAGACGGAAGAAGGCGAGGCCTTGCGCCATGACGACAAGTTCATGTACGTCGCTTGCTGGGAATATCAGGGGGAAGACAAGGATCCCGTCATGCTGAAGGAGGATTTGAACTACGAATTTGTAGTTCCGCAGACACGTAACTATAAAAAGTAAGTTTATAAGTCAAACTGATAACACAAAACTAATAGATATGGACAAAGATATAAAAGTAACGCTTAGGGTTTGGCGTCAAAGAGGACCGAAGGAAAAAGGACGGTTCGAGACTTACCAAATAGACAAGATCAATCAGAGTGTCTCTTTCCTGGAAATGCTGGACATCCTGAATGAGCGTTTGATTAATGAAGGCAAAGACCCGATCGTGTTCGACCACGACTGCCGGGAAGGCATCTGCGGCATGTGCTCCCTGTATGTGAACGGGCATCCGCACGGGCCGGCGACAGGAGCTACCACGTGCCAGTTGTACATGCGCCGTTTCCACGACGGGGAAACAATCACCATCGAGCCGTGGCGTTCGGCGGGGTTCCCGGTTATCCGCGACTTGATGGTTGACCGCGCCGCCTACGACAAGATCATGCAGGCGGGAGGGTTCGTGTCTGTCAACACAGGCGGCGTCCCTGACGCCAACGCGATACCGGTTCCCAAGAAGGATGCGGATTTGGCGATGGATGCCGCGGCTTGCATCGGTTGCGGCGCGTGTGCGGCGGCCTGCAAAAACGGCTCTGCCATGTTGTTCGTCTCGGCCAAAGTGAGCCAACTGGCTTTGTTGCCCCAAGGCCGCGTCGAAGCGGCCCGCCGCGCCAAGGCCATGGTCGCCAAGATGGACGAGCTGGGCTTCGGAAACTGCACGAACACGCGCGCCTGCGAGATGGAATGCCCGAAGAACATCTCCGTCAGCAATATCGCGCGTTTGAACCGCGAGTTCTTGAAAGCCAAATTGAAAGACTAAGTTCATGTGAAAGACGATACTCTCGTCAAAGCGGCTTGTCCGGTCCGGGCAGGCCGCTTTTTTCATGCCCGGATTGCGCGGGCCGCGCCTTTCACTTCACCTTGATGTGGTCGAACCCTTTCCCATATACGCCGATGACCGTGCTCTGGGAGACGAAGGCGTCCGGGTCGATGTTCTTGATCAGGCGGAAGATGGCCGGCGATTCGCGTTTCTTCGCGAGGACGAACATCATCTTCACGTTGTTGCCCGTGTAGAGCCCTGTCCCGTCGAGCACCGTCACGCCCCGGTGCATGTCCTTGTTGATGCGCTCCCCGATTTCCTTGTAGTGCTGGGAGATGATGAAAAGCTGCACGGACTGGTGCGCGCTGTTCACGATCTGGTCGAGCACGAAGCTGCACACGTACAAGGTCACGTAGCCATAGACGACTTTCTCCCAGTCGCGCAGCACGAAGTAGGCGGAAGTGATGATGACCATGTCGCAGAGCATGACGACCCGCCCCAGCGAGACATCCCGGTACTTGTTGATGATGGCCGCGATGATGTCCGTCCCGCCCGAGCTCCCGTTGGACGAGAAGGCGATGCCGATGCCGCCGCCGCAGAAAGATGCCCCCAAGACGCAGGCCATGAACGGCTGGTCTTGCAGGATGTGGATTTCGCCCATCGTGCCTTGCAACACCGACAGGAAGGCCGTCAGGAGGGACACGGCATAGATGGTCTTGACGCAGAACTTGAACCCGAGGATCTTCAAGGCGAGGAGCAGCAACACCGCGTTGATGGCGAAATAGGTGTACTGCACCGGCATTTGGGTCGCAAAGAACACGATGGACGCGATGCCCGACACGCCCCCGGTCGTGATGTCGTTGGGAAGGAGGAAGATGATCCATCCGATGCCATACATGATCATGCCAAGGCCGATCATCACATAGTCTTTCACTTCCCGGAGAAAAGCCTGCCTGCCGGGCAGGTTGGTAATAGCTGTTTTCATCTCGATAATAGGATATGGTTTATATACGAGGGCACAAAAGTAGCATTTCCTCCCGTATTTCAGACAAGGGAGCGCACTTTAAATACGAATTCCATCCACGCCCAGTAGCGGACGGCCTTCCCGGCGAGCATCGAAACGCCCGCGACCCACAGGTTCACCCGCGCGAAGCCCAGGGCGACGGCGATGAAGTCCCCGATGCCGGGGAGGAAGGCGAAGAAGCCCATCCACGCGCCCTTGCCCTTGACCCAGCGTTGCACGCCGCGCACCTTCCGGATGTCGAGCTTCAGGTATCTTTCTATCCATTCCTCCTTCCCGAGCGTCCCCAACCAATAGCAGCTCATCCCTCCCAGGAAATTCCCCAGCGTCGCGGCCGAAAGGCACGGCCAATAGGGCGACCCGGCCAGCAGCACGCCCGTCAGCACCACCTCGCTGCTGAAGGGCAGGACCGTGGCGGCAAGGAAGGCGGCAATGAACACGCCCACGTATCCGTATTCTATCAGAAAATCCATATCCGCACGAGCAATGACAGGACGAGGACGGCCACCGAGGCGTGGAACAGCCAATACACGTGCTTGTTCCGCACCACCGTGAAGAAATGGGCTATCAGGATGGACGAGGGGAAGCAGGCCACCTGCAAATACTCCTCCGACGATTGCCCGTACAGGAAATACAGGCCGAACGACGCGGCCGCCAGCCATATCAGGAACGACAGGTACTGGCGCGTCCGCAGGCTGTCTTCATACTCGTGCGCCAGGATGTTGGACGACGCGGCCGCCACGAGCCCCGCCATGCAGCCGAACGAAAGCCAGTCCTGCCAGTCGTTCCCGCTGATGCGCAGAGGGAGGACCTTGCACAAGGACTCGAACGGCACGGCGAACAGGCCGAAGTCCCCTTGCCACAGGCAGTAGAACCCGACAAACCAATACACCGCGGCCGCTCCCGTCAGGCTCGCCAGGAAGGTCTGCGGGGTCAACGTGCGGAACTTGTACATCCCGCACCAGAAGAGTGGCATGAACCAGAAGAGGTGGACCCACAGCAGGCTCCCCGCGGCCGTGGCAAACGCCATGTTGAAGGCGTTCCGCCGGTTGCCGGGGTCGTGGTACGAGGCGAAGAGGTAATAGACGGCCAGTATCAGGAAGAACACGCCGAACGAGGTCGATTTCAGCGGCAGGAAGTCCTTGTTCGTGCTGCTGAGGAGGACATATAGGAGGACGGGCAGCAGGGTCTTCTCCCGGATCAGCATCAGCTCGAAGTTGGCGCGGTGGATCAGGAGGCCGCCCCCTCCCATCAGGAGGAAACCGAGGGCGTAAGTACCCGCCTTGCCGGGCAGGTGCTGGCAGATGAGGTTCCACAGCGGAGGGGCCGTCACCTCTCCATACACCGGATAGCCCGTCGAGGCGGCGCAGCAGGCTATCCAGCAGGCGGCGCAGCCCGCCAGCAGGCAGGCGGCGGCCCACGGGGACGGCAAAGTGTTCGGACGGTCGGTATATAGCATGGTTCTTCGTGTTTTTCGGCTCAAAGCCGGACAAAGGTAGGGATTTTTTCTTCCGGTTGTTCCGGCAGGCGCCCTTTCCGCCTGGTTTCCGCCCGGTTTTTTGCCCTCCAAGCCGCGGGACGGTCTGTTTCCAAACGGAAATTAACTTTCCCACAGTGGGAC
>CAYRFT010000040.1:0-9021 GCA_964423585.1 uncultured Parabacteroides sp.
GCGCAAACGTTGCTTACGCCCGCGGGCAGGCTCACTTTATGTCTTTCAATTCTACCAGCTTGTTGACGATGGCATAGATTGTCAAGGCGCTGGAGCTGTGGATTTGCAATTTCCGGGCGATGTTGCGCCGGTGGGTGATGACCGTGTGCGGCGAGAGGAAGAGCTTGCCGGCTATCTCGCGGTTGGTCATCCCTTTCACCACGCAGATGACGATCTCTTTTTCCCGCGCGCTCAGGCTTTGCTGCTCGTCGCCAGTCTCCGCCGCCGTGTCCTTCCCGCCGGAAGCGTCGGCCAGCCTCGCCAGCTTTTCGCGGATCTGGTCGGGGGTGTCGTAGAGGCCGATTTGCTCGTCGAAAAGCTCCTGCAAGGACGGCGGGCAGAGGGAAGTCAGCAGGGCCATGACTTTCAGCCCGGGGCGGGCGGGCTCTTCCCGCAGGCGGTGGGGCGAGTGGCGCAGCAACAGTTGCGGGGAGGCTATCAGGATGTCCGGCTTGTGGAGGCCGAGCGACTCGGGCAAGGCTTCGGCATCCGCTATCTCGACGACCGAGACCTGCATGCCCGGCAGCTTCCGCAGCAACGTGCCCAGCCCGGCGCGCACCATCGCCGAGGGCTCCGCGATCGCTATCTTCAGGCTTGGCTTCATATTCCGGCGGATTGGCGGTTCAACAGTCTGTTTTCGTGCCAGAGGATGGAGGGGACGAACAGGCAGTCTTCCACCAAGGAGTGGGAGACGAGGTCCTCCTCTGTCGTGAAGAGGTCGAACAGCACGCTGTTCAGCAAATCCCCGCCCTTGCCGGGATAGTACTTGATCAGGATGTTCTTCAGGTCGGACAGCTTCCGGTCTATCTGCTCGTGCCGCCTGCGGAAGATGGAGATGTTGTACTTGCCGCTCGTCTTGCCGTCCAGCAAGTCCCGCACATAGGGGAAGACGACCTTCTCTTCATACGACATGTGCTTGTCCACCTCCCCGGCATATTCGTCGAAGAAGCGGCGGATGGCGAACGCCACGTCTTCGGGGCAGGTGCTGATCGCCTTGTCGAGCTTGCGCCGCATGTCGGGCAGGCGGAACTCCAGGAAGTAATCGTGCGCGTTGTGGAGGTAGCGGATCAGCGTTTCCAGCGAGAGGGAGCTGCTGATCACGTCGGTCAGTTCCTGCGCCTCTCCCGTGAGGAAGTTCACCACCGCCAGGAAGGTGTCGGCATCCACGCCGTTCTGCCGGCATACCTCGCCGATGCTCTTCTCCCCGAAGCCCAGCGCGATGCCGAAGCGGCTCATCACCAATACCATCGGGTAGTTCGCGCAAATCAGGTCGCCCATCTTGTCTGCTTCTCTGTAAAGGCCTTTCTTGTACATGGCTATATCAAATCGTGTGGGTATTTGTGTCTCCAAAGATACGTGTTTTTGTTCCATGAGCTGCTTTATGAAATAGATTAATTTGCAGGCCCGCCGCGCGGGGTCAGAAAGGAGGATAGGCCGTGGCATCCGGGACGACGGCGATGCACTCCGTCTCGCAGAGCCAGCCTGTCCGGCAGACCGGCGCATGGACGAACAGGCAAGGCCAGCCGGGGTATTCGGACGAGAGGAAGCCGGACACGACGGGGTAGTCGGACGGGTCGCGCAGATAGACGATCGCCTGCATCACGTCTTCCAGCGTCGCGCCCGCCTCCGCCAGCAGGGCCTGGATATTCTCCATCATCCGCCTTGCCTGTCCCACGACATCCCCCGGGGCGACAATCTTCCCCCGGTTGTCGATGCTCGCCGTGCCCGACAGGAAGATCTGCCTGCGGTCGCCGTAAGCCACCGCCGTCCCCCGCTCGAAGGTCACCCCGTATTCATACGTCGGGTTCAGGTGCGTCGGGGCATGGAGGAAGCGGACCTGCCCGGGCAGGAGCCCTTTCACCGTATAGGCATCCATCGTCACCAAGACGGAAGGGTCGGCATGGCGGCCTTCGATTCCCGTGCTGGCGATATAATGGGTCTTTTCGGTCAGCCCTTGCGTCATGAAGACCTCTCTCCTCGCTTTCACCATGCCGGCGTAATTCACATCCACGTTCTGCACGAAGAGCCAGGTGCGGATGCAGTCGTTCGCCAACGTGCATCCCCGGGTGGCGAGCAGCATCACATAGTCGTTGAGCAAGAGGCGCGTCTGGTACTCCGGGTTGGCCGCCTTGCTGAGAACGCCCGCCGTCCAGAAGTGGGTATATGCGCCCCGCCTTGCCGATACCGTCCCGTCGGCATCGGTCTCGACGGAAGCACCGGCAACGAGCCACGCCCAGAGTGCCACCTTCGTGCCGTTGAGCGGTGCTTGTTGGAGGACCGACAATGCGCCCCGGCCGTGTCCGCACTCCCGGGCCAGCACCCAGTCTGCCTGGTTCGCCGCGTCGCTCAGGAAATAGCGGCGGAAGACCGCTGCCGCGCCGTTGACAGGTTCTTCCGCCACGCACCGGGCGTATGCCTCGCCAAGAAGCCGGAACTGCTCCGCAAAAGGAAGGCTCGCGTCGGTGCAAGACAATAGGACATGGTATTCCGTGGTGCCGCCTTCTCCCGTGAAGGCCGAGACCTGCGCCTCGACGGCATTGTCCCTGTAGGTTATCTTTTTCCGTTCCATCTTCTGCATACCTCTCTTCCCTTTTTATTCGTAAGCCCCGTGGTCGATCCAATCGTCGATCAACTGCAGCGTGGTGGGCGAAGTTATTATCTGCGTGTGGTCGTAGCGCAATACATTCTCGCGAAGGATGACATGCAGGAAGCTCGCCGCCGCCTCGCCCGGGTTGACCAGCAAGAGGCTGTCGGCACTCAGGTCCGCCACCACTCCGGTGAGGGCTGCGTGGCTCTTCCCGGCTGTCAGGTACAAGCCGGCGGCGGGTTCGCTGCCTCCTCCGTGGCAAGCCGTACACGAGCGGTCGAACACTTCCGACTGGATCACGCCATACATGCGGGCATCGACCGTCCCCATGTCGAGGCGCAAGGTATCGGTAGCTGCCGCATCCTCATACCCGGCCGTGTAGAAGGTGGCGATCCGCTTGCGCAACTTGTTGATGGCGCACACCTCCACGCGCGTCACTTCGGGCGGTATCCCCCGGAGGGTCATGCGGACGGTGCCATCGGCTTCCGGCGTAAGGCCTCGGGCTGTCTGGGCGTATTCGTTCGTCCCGGCAAAGCCTGCCAGCACGATGCTGTACCCTCCCGGCCAGGAATCCACGCCTTGCAACTGCCCGGTCAGGCTCACCGTCCCGCCCTCGTTTCCGGCAGAGGCATGCTCCTCATAGATCTTCCCGTCGTCGCATGCCGGGGCAAGCCACAAGCCCAGTCCGAGGCACAGGGGTAAAACCGCTTTCATGTCCATCTCCTCCCGTTTTAGTTAGAATGTATATTGAAGCATCACCGTCCCGGAGTGCATCGCCAGCCCGAGGTCGTCATTGTCCCGGTCGAGCTGCGTATCATGCCCGGTACGGCCGATGAACTGGTACATGGCCTGCAACTTCAGGTTGCATCCCCGGAAGAAGTAGTTGAAACCCACCGCTGGCATGTTCAGGAAACCGTTTGCATCCAATCCGTTCCTGTTGAAGAAGTCGTAGCGGGCGGTCGCCTGCAGGCGGTCGAGCACGAAATAGCCTCCCTGTACATATCCTCCCAAGTAGTGGAACGTCTTGTCGATCTTCTGCCGTTCGGTAAAACCGACTTGCAGGTAGTAAATCTCCGCCCCGAGGTAGAGGCGGTTCTTCAGCATGGCAAATTCGGCTCCTGCCCGGAAGTCGTTGGTGCTCTCGTTCTCGCTCTCCACGTTCAACGAAGACGAGAGGCCGAACAAGAGTTTGTATTCGTGCAGGCGGTTCGGATTGCCTTGCGTGGCGGGCATGACACCCTTGGGCATGTAGGTCAGCCGTCCGGCATAAAGCAAAGACGGGATATGCCAGTCGTCGCTGAATGTCTTCGAGGCCGTGTTCACCGAACCGCCCGTCCCGTTGAAGATGCCCGCCTCATAGCCGAACTTCTTGCCCAGCAAGCCGTGAACCTCTACTCCCAAGTCGAATCCGGTTCCGATATTCGGTGTCACCGCATTCAAGGAGTAAGGAAGGATCACCGATGAAGTCAGCGACACCGGCAGCACCGGCATCAAGGTCTCGCCCAAGGTCGTCAGGTACGCATGGGTGAAAGGGGTCTTGAATTTCCCTGCACGAAAGGCGAACGTCTCTTTCACCTCGTAGTCGAGCCACGCTTGCTGGAGGATATTCCCGCCGCTGCCCGCCGCATTGACCGACAGGTTGAATGTCACGCGGCCGAAAGCCTTTCCTGTAAATCCCAGAACGGCATACGGGATGGCGAAACCTGTGTTATGAACGTTGTCCTGGTTATAAGCAGGATCCAGTCCCTCATCATCGTAGTAGTTGACGCTGCCGCTCGTCTGTACCAGGAGATAGGGCTTGAACACGAAATCCCCTTTCTTCGTGGCGATGGCAAAGCCTTCTTTGCCTGCCAAGGACACCACGCCGTTTTCCGTGTCTTCTTCATATTGGGCAAGAGCGCCCGGCGACCACAACAGGCAGGCCGCAATCAGTATCAATAGCTGTTTCATTTCGCAATCATAAGATATAAGTACGTTTATAAAGAATTCAAGAAGGCAATGACGGCATCGCGTTCTTCCTTCGTCATCCGCTTGAAGAGGTTTTTCGAGGCTTCGCTTTCGCCCCCGTGCCACATGATCGCCTCAGTCAGGTTGCGGGCACGTCCGTCATGCAGGAAATAGGTATGGCCGTTCACCTTCTCCTGCAGGCCGATTCCCCACAAAGGAGTCGTGCGCCATTCATTCCCCTGGGCCATTCCGCTGGTATAATTGTCATTCAGCCCGACCCCCATGATCTCCGATCCCATGTCGTGCAATAAATAATCCGAATACGGATGGATGGTCTGGCCGCCCAACCAAGGCAGGCGCGTCCCGTTCAGCAAGACAGAGCCGCCCGGCTGCGTATGCAAGGTTGCCACATGGCAGAGATGGCACTTCGCCTCATGGAATTTCTGTTCGCCCAGGATTACCTGCGGGTCGTTCACCTGCCGGCGGGCCGGGACGCCCAGGCTTTGCATGTACAAGTCCACGTCTTCCATGTCTTCCGTGGAGATGTCGAGCTGGTCATACGACAACCCCATCATGCTTCCTTGGGCGATTTGCGCCTGCCCTTCGCAGATTTCTTCCGGATAACGGCTGTTCGTGACACCCATGTCGCTCGAGAAGCCCAGTTCGACCGTCAAGTCGAGGTGCTGTGCCTTGTTGCCCGAAAGTCCGACACCCGTGATGCCTTTCTCCGTGATGTAGTTCACACGTCCGCTGATTCCGTACTCCGGATAGTTGCTCTTGGCTGCCAAGGCGATGATCTCGTTCCGGTCGATGGCCATCATTTGCCCCAGCCCCACATGGCGCAACGGAATACGTACCGTGCAGAACAAGTCTTCCGGCGCAATGCTGTCCTTGTACCATTCGCTAATGCTGTAAACAGGCTTGCCAAGTTCGTAGGTCTCACCGTCCGGGAACGAGAAGGTCTCATATTCATACTTTACGGAGAGCTTGCCTTCCGGTTCCACGCCATAAATAGCCTGGTCGTGAAGGACCCGTCCGTAATCCCGGAAGAAAGAACCATTGCGGCGGGTGACATACACCAGCATGGACGAGAAACCGTACTCTCCCGAACCTCCGTTCTCCCACAGTGTCGGTTTGGTCCGGCCGGCATTCCGGTGGCAACTGCCGCAGGAATATCCGGCATAGACGGGTCCAAGTCCGCCTCCCTCTTCATTGCCGCTGGTACGGACATCGTCGTACAAGCCGTCCCCATTGTGAAACCGGGTCGAGTTGGCTCCCGATACCCAATCGGCCTCCGTGTCGTATGCGACAGACGAATTGAGGAAGATCGTGGAAGTCCCTGCCGAAAGCGCATATCCGTTGGGCACAACCACCTTGTCCATATCCATTTTGTCATCTTCTTCGCATGCCATGCAGGAGAACAAAAGCAACAGAGAGGCTGACAATTGACACAGTCGTTTCATTCCTACTTAAATTCCGATGTTATTTGGCGTGATTCACCGTCCGTGGCTGGCCCTCTTTGAACAGCAGATATTCCAACGTGTGGTATCCGCGCACGCTCTGGGCGGCACCGATCGCTTCGTCTTCTTCATCGAAATTGCCGCTCCACTGCATGTCGTTCCAGTTCTGCGATTCCAATACCTGCACGATGCCCGCCTGGTCCAAAGGCCAACTGTCCATGTTGGGATCCAATCCCTTGTTGGCCACCGGGCCGATCAAGAACGCTTCGCTCTTTTCCCATGGTTCACGGGCGGTGATCCATGCACTGCAGGCAGCTTCAAACGTATCATTGCCGGGATTGGTCCGGAATTTGTTCACGGATTCCAGCAAGGCGGTATTCTTCTCTTTCAAATCTTCATAAGTCGGGAGGACAACGGCATCAACAAACTGTTCGGCCACCGCATCCAACAGGGCATCATATTTCGGATCACTCAGTTCATTTGTTACAAACGGCAGCAGTTCGTTCTTTAAGGCATCCGCCAATTCCATGCACTTGTTCATCGCTGCCACCGATTCCTCGCTGTCGATATTGTTCCGGAATGGCTGCGGAATCGCCTGGATGGCTTTGGCCGATTCAAAGATCAAGGTCTTGATTTTCTCATCCAGTTCTTTATTGACAGAAGCCACCAATAGGGAAAGCGAGTTCTCTGCAATATCGCCTTCATCGTCAAAATCCGCATAAGAGGCAAAGGCGTTCAGATTGCCGTCCACTTTGTCCACGTCGTTATCGTCTATACGCCCGTAATAGGTATTGCGGATGGAGAAGATATTATTCGTATAGTCGTCACGCGAATGCCAGCTATACCACGATTCCACGGCGTAAAGGCCGCCTTCCTTGTCACCGCTCGTGTATTTCTCCCAGGGGTCTTTAATTTTGGCATCACCCACTTCGTTCGCGATGTTCCACATGCCCCCTTCCACCATTTCTTGGATACAAGCCAAGGCACTGCTGTAAGCGCCGCCCGTCTGATCCTTGAAAATCGTTGCATACGGGCCTTTGCCATCATAGTCATCCTTCCAATACTTGTATAAGTCTGTGGCATCCTGATTCAACAGCATGCCTACATTATACATATAGTTCCCCCAGGCATCCGCATTTTCAGTTGTATAATCCAGATTAGTCGGATCTTCAGTCCCTCCTGTATCCGGTTTCGGATCATCCGAGTCAGAACAGGCACACATCAAGGAAGCCGTCATCAAAGCCATGACTCCTCCATAAAAGAATTTCTTTCTTTTCATTTTGTCTTCTATAAAAGGTTATACTTATTTGTTCAAGAACCAGGCGATATAAGCCACGCCCAAGCTGAATTCGTTTTCGCTGTTGTACTTGCCGCCCCCTATGCGCCGTGTCGTATAATCGGCCTTTACCACGAGGTTGGGCAAGGCATACCAGTTGGCACCGGCCGTCCACATGCTTACTTTGTTCCGCAATTCCGCGGTATGCGGGCTCAACACTTCTTCCTGCGGATTGTAGTATTCATAACGGACAAACGGATAGATTACCGGGACGCGCGTGTCGTTCCTGCAAACGGACCGCAAGTTGAACCCGACCTCGCCTCCATAGCTTACCGCATTCTTGGCTACCGGCGTTACGCGGCTGTAAGGGGAGAGCCCCGACAACTTGCCATTGGCATTGCTTAATTCGACCGTATTCCCCAAATTCCCATAGACTAAGTCGGCCCGCACCGTCAGGTAGTCATTCTTATATTGCACGTCAGCCGTATAGATGCGTAATGGAATGCCGCCTATGGACTTGTAGGTCGCCGTCTTGTCGGAGTTGGCCCCCGTATCGTGGCAATAATAGAACGAACCTCCCAACTTCAATCCGGGAACGCCCAAGTAATTCAAACGGGCCACGTAGGCGGGTGAAGTAAAATTGTCCGTCTCGAAGATGCCTTGTTTCCCGCCGGCAACCCACGTGTTCCGGTCGAAGCCGTTGGCGTTTAATCCGGCAACCACTTGCACCTGATAGTCGAACCGGGCGTATCCCTTGCCAAACGTGCCAAACGCTTCGATGCCGTTTTCGTGCCAGGTAGAAGGCAGAATCGTCGTTTCTCCTTCCGGGCGCGAAGTCCCGAAGAAGTTGACGGGCTCGTGGTGTTCGTTGGCCAAGCCGACCGGCACGATCAAATGCCCTGCCCGCACGTTGAAAGCCGGATGAATCAGGCGTGTGATGTGGAATTGCTCCAAGGCCACCTCGCCTCCTTTTTCCACTTCCGTTTCATATTCGCCATTCTCCGTATTCTCCAGTTCATAGGCAGAACCGGTCCCTCCCGCTTCAAACTCGATCTCCGCGCCCAATATCCATTTGGAATCGAATTTATAGTCGAAGGCCAAGACAAACCGGGGGATGGAGATGGCTTTGCGGTGTGTCTTTTCGTTTCCTTCCGGGCGTGTGTACCGGTTCATTCCGTAATCCATGAAGTTGGCCAGGACTTCCCCGTATCCGCCCAAACGGAATTTGTCGTACCCTTGGGCATAAACCTCAGCCGACCGTCCTGCGGCAGATTGTCCGGGTGTCGCTTCTTGCGCCATCAACGGGGCAGCCGCACACAACGGCAATGCCAGAAAACTTGCTAATCTTTTCATCCTGTTTTTGAAATTATGCGCAAAAGTATGGGGATGGGGAAGGGCAATCAATCACAAAGATTAGGTAATAAAGCCTGACGGCTTACTGTTTTTTAGGTATTTATCAGGAAGAAGGGGCTTAAATACCCACGAATGGGTACGTGAATCCGGCAAATACCGCGCTATAGGTATTGCGTCGCGCGGCCGGCGGGCGTATTTTCGCCGTGTCAAAATGAAGTTGGCACTATTGGTATAATCGCTATAAGACCAAAACCTGCCGCTAAATACGTAAGCATATAAGATAATGAAAGCGCCGGAAAGTTTTTATTGGTTATTTCCGGCAACATGGAAGCCTCGCTGGGAAGCGGGGCTTCCGCGTG
>CAYRFT010000041.1:0-8966 GCA_964423585.1 uncultured Parabacteroides sp.
TTTTCCTTTTTTACCACATAACATGAAGCTGCCATGCCGTGCCTTTCCTTTTCAGCGGCTCATTGCCGCTTCTCCATGGAAACAAATCCTTCTTCCAAATGGAAATTCTCGTCATTGTCCGCGAGGAAGCGGATCACCTGCAAAACCTTCTCCCGGGGGAAAGCCAGTGCCTGCAAGAGCGATGCCACCGGCAGCGGGCATTGGCAGGACTGTTCCTCCAATGCCTCCCGTATCGCATGGAACTCCGCGTTGGTCACTCCGCTGCCGTGCCGCTGCAGACAGACATCGCACGTCCCGCAATCTTTGTCCTGCTTCTCCCCGAAGTACGCCAACAACATACGGACCCGGCAAACGTGCGTGTTGCGGATGTACTCCAGCACTTTCCCGATACGCGCTTCATCGCGTGCCTTCCTCTCCTCATAGACTTGACGGGGAATCGACAGGTACTTCTGTTCTTCACGAGCCTGCCGGTATATAATCTGCGGTATCTTCTTCTGCGGGACATAATCCACGATGTGATATTTGGAAAGCCCTGTCAGCAAATGATACACCTCGTCGGGCGTACAGCCTGCACGGGTGGCTATCAAACGCTCGCTGATATGGACATAATCGGCAAACAACCCGGTATATGAGCGAAGGGTCGCCTTGACGATGGCATCCGTCAGTTCATCCTGATGGAGGTGGCTGTACAGTTCTTCGCGGGTCGCCGTAAAGATCAGGCGGGAGGCACTGTCCGATTCTTCCACATATTCTAAATACCCTGCCAGCTCCAGTATCTTGACGGCACTGTTCGTTTGGGTGACTGGCAGTTTGAAAGCTTGGCAGAAATCAGCGAGCATGAAATCATGCACCGTGTCCAGCCCGTACCCCACGGCAATCTGGAAATAATTGCCCAAAGCCTCATATACCCGGCAGACAAACTCCTTGGAAGGGAATTCGTCGCTGAGGCGCTTCTTCAATTGGGCGGTGTCGGTCGGCGAACAAAGAGCCGCGGCGTATGCCTTGCGTTCATCTCGCCCTGCCCGTCCGGCTTCCTGGTAATATTCTTCGAGCGAACCCGGCATATCCAGATGTGCCACGAGACGCACGTCCGGTTTGTCGATTCCCATGCCAAAGGCATTCGTGGCGACAATCACGCGGGTTTCGCCTGTCTTCCACGAATTCTGTCTCCTTTCTTTTTCATCGTGGTCAAGCCCGGCATGGAAGAAGTCTGCGGGGAAGCCTTCCTTGCGCAGGTATTCGGCTACCTCTTTCGTCTTTTTCCGGTTGCGGACATAGACAATGGCTGTCCCCGGCACGCGGTTGAGGATATGGACCAGCATTTGCAGTTTGTCTTCCGTCTCACGGACGATGTAGGCGAGGTTTTTCCGTGCAAAACTTTTGGAAAAGACGTTCTTCTTTTTGAAGAGCAGGCGATTCTGGATGTCATCCACTACTTCAGGCGTGGCCGTGGCCGTGAGTGCCAGGACCGGAACGCCGGGCAGTTGTTCGCGTATTTCCGCTATCTTCAGGTACGAGGGACGGAAATCATATCCCCATTGGGAAATGCAGTGGCTCTCGTCAATCACCAGCAAGCTCACTTTCATGGCTTGGAGCTTGGCCTGGAAGATTTCAGTGCCCAATCGCTCAGGAGAAACATACAGGAACTTGTAGTCGCCGAAGATGCAGTTCTCAAGCTGCGCGATGATTTCCTGCCGGTTCATTCCGGAATGTACGGAAGTTGCCTTGATTCCGATACGTCTCAAGTTATCCACCTGGTCTTTCATCAGGGCAATCAGCGGAGTCACAACGATGCAAATGCCCTCCATGAGCAAAGCCGGTACCTGGAACGTGATGGATTTGCCGCCACCTGTCGGCATCAGCCCCAGCGTATCGTTCCCCTTATAGACGGACAGGATGATTTCTTCTTGAAGCGGTCTGAAAGAATCGTATCCCCAGTACTTTTTCAGAACTTCTTGAAACGATGTCATATTGTCTTTAGTTGGTTTCGGTCTGTATGTCTTTAATCAGCAACTGGAAGGAAGCATTCCCGTTGTAAATGCTCTCTTCGATCGTGTAGCAGATGTTGAAAGGTTTCATCAGTTTGATATGTGCGTTGTATTGACTCATGCCGAAAGCAATCCCATGAATGGGTATGCTGGCTCCTTTGCTGTCGATAATCTCCAGTTTGATATGTTCTTGGTCTCGTCCTACGAGTTTGCTGGTTCCGTAGTCTTGTACGCCGTATGTGCAAAAGACCGGTTTCTGATTGCCGGGACCGAACGGGTTCATCTTTTTCAGTTCGCTCAAGAATTTGGGCGTAATATCCTTCAATTCAAGAATCGCGTCAATATCCGACTGAGGAACCATTTGCTCCGGGATGATGTGTTCGGCGGCCAACCGGAAGAAACGCTGCTTGAAGGCCTCTATGTTTTCTTCTTTCAAAGAGAAACCGACGGCATACGTATGTCCGCCGAAGCTTTCCAACAAATCCCGGCATTCTTCGATGGCTTTATAGATATCGAAACCTGCGACGGAACGAGCTGAACCGGTAATCAGATTCGACGACTTAGTCAGGACAACAGCCGGGCGATAATATTTTTCGGTAAGCCGGGAAGCCACAATCCCGATAACGCCTTTATGCCATTTCGGATTATAAACAATGACTGCCTTTTGGTTGTCGATGTCGTTAAATTCATTGATGATGGCATTGGCTTCATCGGTGATTTTTTTGTCGAGTTCCCGCCGTTCTTCATTGTACTGGTTGATGTTTTCACTCATCTTGCGCGCCACGGCACTGTCTTTGGCAAGCAACAGTTCAACGGCTTCTTCACCTTTCATCATACGCCCTGAAGCATTGATACGCGGACCGATTTTAAACACGATGTCGCTGATGGTAATTTCCTTGCCGGACAATCCGCATACATCGATGATTCCTTTTAATCCTAAACTTGGATTGCTGTTGATTTGACGAAGTCCATAGTAGGCGAGGATTCTATTCTCGCCGGTAATGGGCACAATGTCGGAAGCTATGCTGACAGCCGTAAATTCCAGCAATTTTTCCAGTTCAGAGAAAGGCCGTTTATTACTGATGGCAAAAGCCTGCATAAACTTGAATCCGACACCACACCCCGACAAATGCTCGTATGGATAAATCGAATCTTTCCGCTTGGCATCAAGTACAGCCACGGCATCCGGCAGTACCTCGTCCGGCATGTGGTGGTCGCAGATGATGAAATCAATGCCTTTTTCCTTGGCATATTCAATCTTGTTGATTGCTTTGATGCCACAGTCCAACGAAATAATCAAGGTGACACCTTGGCTATGCGCATAATCAATTCCTTTAACGGATATTCCTGACCCTTCGCTGTAGCGATCAGGGATATAATAGTATAAATTCGATGTATAGGCTCTTAGATACTTATACACTAACGATACGGCGGTTGTGCCGTCCACGTCATAATCCCCGTAGATGAGGATTTTCTCCTTTTCGCCTAAAGCCTGGTTGAGACGGCTGACAGCCTTCTGCATGTCGGGCATCAGAAAAGGATCTTCCAAGTCGCCCAGATTAGGCTTGAAAAACTTCTTTACCTCTTTGGCAGTTTTTAATCCACGCTGAACCAACAACAAACTGATTACCGGACTGAGTCCCAGTTCGGCAGCCAGATGGTCTCTTTCTTGAATTTCTGTCGGTGTTGGTGGTTGATAATTCCATTTGTTAACCATTTATATATTCTTTTTCTTTTTATCTAATCCCATCTTTCATATTGTAAAATCGAAAGGCATGAAGCAAATGCTTCATCACACAAGATTCCTTCGTTGGAATGCCTTTCTTCGTAGTCTGTTTTCTGTCACAAATCAAGACTGCAATATGAAAGTCCAAGCTGCATGCTTGAATTGACGTGTAAAGTTAGAAATTATAATTGGGTTTCTTTCGGTTCTGTTACAAAAATAGTTTTTTCTTGTTATTTTTTCTAAGTACGCAGAATGATTTGTATTTTTGTCTGACTAAAAAGCGAGCGGATAGATGATATCGATGGAAGAAGATATGAGAAATGCTTGTCGGGTCATGAAGCAAGGTGGATTGATCCTTTATCCGACAGATACGATTTGGGGAATAGGCTGTGATGCCACCAATGAAGAAGCTGTCCAGAAAGTATATGCCTTGAAAAAGCGGGCCGATAACAAATCCATGTTGGTCCTGATGGATAATCCGGTCAAATTGGAAACGTATGTGGAAAATGTCCCGGATATCGCATGGAATTTGATAGAGATGGCAGACAGGCCTCTGACACTCATTTATTCAAAAGGCAGGAATTTGGCTTCAAACTTGCTGGGAGAGGACGGGAGCATAGGTATCCGCATTTCGCGGGAAACTTTCTCAAGCAGGCTTTGTTTCCTGTTTCGCAAACCATTGGTCTCGACTTCGGCCAATGTCAGCGGAGAGCCTTCGCCGGCTAATTTCAGCGAAATCTCGGAAGAAATCAAGCAGGGGGTGGATTATATAGTGGCTTATCGGCAGGATGACATGAGTAAAGCCTTTCCGTCAAGCATTATCAAATTGGGAAACGGCAGTTTGTTTCAGATTATCCGGTAATTCGTATGAGTTATAATAAAGAAACATGGAAATATATTATTACTGACTTTCTGACGGCAGCCTTGGCGTGGTTTGCGTTCAATGTGCTGCGTTATTATCAGCAGGTTGTTTTTCGAGACGCAAGCACGTTGGATGAATTTCTGCTTTACCCTTTTGTTTTGTCAGGGCAGGTGTCCATTCCATTTTATTGGTTGGTGATCTATTACTTTTCTGGATATTACAATAAGTCGTTGGCCAAATCGAGGCTCTCCGAATTTTGGGTGACGCTTATATCTTCGGTGATAGGCGTATTTGGGATCTTCATGTTTTTAATCCTGAACGAGCTCCCCATCCGGTATCAAATATATTACTACTTTTTCTTTGAATTGCTGGGACTGCATTTTACCCTTACCTATCTGTTCCGTTTGCGTTTGACGATGCGCCTGTTGAAAAGGATTCGAAAGGGAGAACTGGCCATCCACGTTTTGGTCTTGGGAATCGGGGAAAAGGCCTTGTCGCTTTCCCGGTATTTGGAGAAAGCGGGGACTAAAGTTATCGGCTTTGTCCGTATTTCGTCAGCGGAGGATAGCCATGTGGATTCCGAGAGGATATTGGGGAATCATGTAGATATTCCTGATTTGATGGAACGCAATCCGATAGAAGAATTCGTCGTGGCGACGGACGCATTGGATGAAACAGCCTTGTCAAAGTTCCTTTATTCATTGTATCAGTACAAGAAACCTGTCAAGGTGTGGATAGACAAGAAATCTATCTTGTTTTCGAAGGTGCGGTTGAAAACGATCCGGTCTGTCCCGTTGGCCGACATTACCGAGAATAACTTTTCGGAAGCGGGGAAAAACATCAAAGCCTTTGCCGACCGGTTTATTTCCTGCCTGCTATTGGTTGTCTTGTCTCCTTTGCTTGCATACATCGCTTGGCGTGTGAAGAGAGACTCGCCGGGCCCGGTCATTTATCGCCAGGAACGAATCGGTTTTCATGGCCGCCCGTTCATGATTTATAAGTTCCGGACGATGTATGTGGATGCCGAAGATGCCGGTCCGAAGCTGTCGCACGAAGAGGATTCCCGCATTACGCCCTTTGGCGCTGTCCTGCGGAAGTATCGGTTGGACGAACTGCCTCAGTTTTGGAATGTGCTGAAAGGGGATATGTCGTTGGTCGGCCCCAGGCCGGAGCGGGAATATTTCATAAACCAGATTGTCCAGCGGGCTCCTTACTATTATTTATTGCATAACGTGAAACCGGGCATCACTTCCTTGGGGATGGTCAAGTACGGCTACGCCAGCACGGTGGATCAGATGTTGGAACGCTTGGAATATGATATTATTTATTATGAGAACATGTCGCTTGCCCTGGACATAACCATTCTGGTTTATACGATAAAGACCGTCGTGATAGGAAAGGGCATTTGAAAAGCCGCCGCGTAGAAACAGTAGAAATAAATGGCGATTTTGATAGAAGCAAATTGCAAAGCATGGGAGAGTTTTTGACAATTATCGTATATTTGCCCCGCGCGGCGCAGGGGAGGAGTCAGGCTTTATCCCGGTCCGGCCGGCGCATTATTCAAGAATATGAAAACAGGAAAGGGTTGGTTTTATAAATTTCTCGTGTGGCGGGCAAACAATATAAAGGAAAAGAACTTCATATTGATTGTCAGCTTTCTGGTGGGCATCTGCACCGCCGCGTCCGCCATCATCTTGAAAAGTCTGATTTTCTTCATCCAGCACATATTGTCGGTGGACTTCGAGGCCGACCAGGTCAATTACTTGTATTTGTTATACCCGGTGCTTGGCATTTTGCTGGCGGGGTTGTTCGTGAAATATGTGGTGCGGGACGACATCAGCCATGGCGTGACGAAGATATTGTATGCCATTTCCCAGCGGAAGAGCCGGATTAAGCCGCACAACATGTGGACTTCAATCGTGGCAAGTTCCGTTACCATTGGCTTTGGCGGTTCCGTCGGGGCGGAATCGCCGATTGTGCTGACCGGCGCCGCCATCGGTTCCAACCTGGGGCGTTTGTTCAAGATGGAGCAAAAGACGTTGATGCTGCTGGTGGGCTGCGGGGCCGCCGGGGCCATTGCAGGCATCTTCAAGGCTCCCATCGCGGGGCTCGTCTTCGTGATAGAAGTGCTGATGCTGGATTTGACCATGACTTCTGTGCTTCCTTTATTGATAACATCGGTGACGGCCGCCACGGTGTCATACATCTTTACCGGGACAGGGGCCATGTTTAAATTTTCCCAGACGGAAGAATTCGTGATAGAGCGCATACCCTATGTCATCCTCCTGGGGATATTCTGCGGCTTGGTCTCTTTGTATTTCACCCGTGTCATGAACTGGATAGAGGGCAAGTACCGCCGGTACGGGACGACTTATTGGCGCAAGTTCATGACAGGGGGAGTGATGCTGAGTTTGTTGATTTTCATCTTCCCGCCGCTTTATGGCGAAGGATACAATACCATCGGCCTGTTGTTGAACGGGCAGTATGCGGGGCTGATGGACAATAGCATGTTCTATCCCCTGAACAATTCTTATTTCGGGATAACAATCTTCTTGGGACTGATCTTGCTGACCAAGGTTTTTGCTTCGAGCGCCACGAATGGAGGCGGCGGCTGTGGCGGTATTTTTGCCCCGAGCCTGTATTTGGGCTGTATCGCCGGCTTCATCTTTGCCCATGTAAGCAATCATTTCCCCTTTACGATGTACCTCTCGGAAAAGAATTTCGCCCTGCTGGGCATGGCCGGAATCATGTCGGGAGTGATGCACGCCCCTTTGACGGGCGTTTTCCTGATAGCTGAACTGACGGGAGGATACGATCTTTTCCTTCCGCTGATGATTGTTTCGATCGGGTCGTACATTACAATCCTGATGTTCGAGCCGCATAGCATCTATACCATGCGGTTGGCCCAGAAGGGCGAACTGCTGACGCACCACAAAGACAAGGCCGTGCTGACGTTGCTGAGCGCGGACAATGTGATAGAGCACGATTTCCAGACGGTCTCTCCCGAGATGACATTGGGAGACATGGTAAAGGTGATAGCACGGTGCAATCGGAATGCCTTCCCGGTGGTCGATGGCCAAGGCATCCTGCTGGGGATAGTCCTGTTGGACAATATCCGGAATATCATGTTCCGCCCGGAATTGTACAACCGCTTCCCGGTGTCCCAGTTCATGGTTTCCGCGCCCGCCAAGATTGTGGCCAACACGCCCATGGACCAGATTATGCGGATTTTTGACGACACGAAGGCGTGGAATTTGCCGGTGGTCGATGAGGCGGGCAGGTACTTGGGGTTTATGTCCAAGTCGAAAATATTTAATTCCTACAGGAAGGTTCTGGTGGATAATTTTTCAGGAGACTGACGGGATATGGAGAAGAAGGATCTGAGAATCGTGTATATGGGCACGCCCGAGTTCGCGGCGGGGTGCCTGCGGGCTTTGGTAGAGAACGGCTGGCAGGTGGCGGGGGTCGTGACGGCTCCCGACAAGCCGAAAGGGCGGCATGGCAGCGTGCTCCAGCCGAGCGCCGTCAAAAAATACGCGGAGGAGAGGGGCCTTCCCGTCCTCCAGCCCGAAAGATTGAAAGACGGGGCGTTCTTGGAAGCCCTCCGGGCCTGGAATGCCGACTTGCAGATAGTCGTCGCTTTCCGCATGCTGCCCGAAGCGGTCTGGGGCATGCCCCGCCTGGGCACGTTCAATCTCCATGCGTCCCTGTTGCCCCGCTACCGGGGGGCCGCGCCTATAAATTGGGCGATTATCAATGGCGAAACGGAAACGGGCGTGACGACTTTCTTCCTGGATCATGAGATCGATACCGGAAACATCATCCTGCAGGAATCTTGCCCCATCGCGGACGAAGACGACGCGGGGACTTTGCATGACAGCCTGATGGCGTTGGGCGCGCGGGCCGTGCTGAAATCCGTGGAGCTGATTTGCAGGGGAGAGGTGAAGGTTTTCCCGCAGGAGGATTTGTTCGACGGCGTGTCCGAGTTCCTGCCCGCGCCCAAGATATTTAAGGAGACTTGCCGGATAGACTGGACCAAGCCCTTGAAGGGTTTGCATGATTTTGTGCGGGGATTGTCCCCTTGCCCTGCGGCATGGACGGAATTGGTCGCCTGCGACGGCACACGGCAGGCCTTGAAAATCTATCAAACGGAAAAACGCCCGGAGCGGCATCTTCTGCCCGCGGGGACAATCCGGTCGGACGGAAAGGGCTTTGTCGATGTCGCGGCCGATGGCGGGTTTTTGCGTCTGCTCTCCCTCCAGCTGGCCGGGAAAAAACGGATGCCCGCGGCTGACTTCCTGAACGGTTTCAAGCAGATCTCAGGGTGCCATGTGGAATAAATAGGCACAAACCGCCCCTTGAATGCCTTCACGCCGGCCTAAACCCCCAC
>CAYRFT010000042.1:0-8903 GCA_964423585.1 uncultured Parabacteroides sp.
GGCCCTTGCGCTTCCTGTCGGAGACTTTAAAACACGAAACTTCCTGAAATTATCCCCGAAGCGATAAGAATCTTCCGGCAATTTATCTATATTTGCCAGGTAATCCTAAAAATAAAGTCCATGAAGTACAAATTATTAGTGATAGATGTTGACGGAACGCTGCTAAACGACCAGAAACAGATAACGCCTCACACGAAATCCACACTGTTGAAAGTGCAGCAAATGGGTGTGCACGTCGTATTGGCCTCCGGGCGCCCGACAGGGGGCATTCTGCCGTTGGCCCAAGAACTGGAACTGAACAACTACGGCGGATATGTCATTTCCTACAACGGCGCGCAGATCATCGAGATGCAGACAGGGAACCTGTTGTTTGAAAAAAGGATCAATCCGGAATTGATTCCATATATAGACAAGAACGCCAAGAAAAACGGTTTCACTATCTTCACCTATCTGGAAAATTCCTTGATAACGGACAGCGCGGATGATCCTTTCGTCAGGCAAGAAGCGGAGCTCAACAACATGAATATCCGCCAAGTGGCCGATTTCCCCGAAGCCATCGACTTCAAGCCTTGCAAATGCATGCTTGCGAGCGGCAACGAGGCTGAATTGGTAGGACTGGAAAACCTTTGGAAAAGGAAACTCGCGGGCGTCGCCGATGTATTCCGTTCGGAAGATTATTTTCTGGAGGTCGTTCCGCCGACGGTCGATAAAGGGAACACCTTGGCCTTGTTGATGGAGATGCTGAAACTGACCCGCGAGGAAGTCATGGCCATCGGCGACGGAATCGCAGACGTGCCTATGCTGCAACTGGCGGGATTAGGGGTCGCCATGGGAAATGCCCGGGATTCTGTCAAAGTCTGCGCCTCGGCAACGACGCTGAGCAACGAACAAGACGGCGTGGCCGTTGCCATTGAAAAGGCCATTTTATCGGCCATCCGTCCTACGGAGGTACCCTTGGACCAATTGAACGCGCGGGGGAAGCATGCCTTGATGGGGAATTTAGGCATCCAATACACGTATGCGTCGGAGAACCGGGTAGAAGCGACCATGCCGGTGGACGAACGGACGCGCCAGCCTTTCGGCATATTGCACGGCGGGGCTACATTGGCTTTGGCGGAAACCGTGGCAGGCCTGGGCTCCATGCTTATCGTGCAGCCCGACGAAATCGTCGTCGGAATGCAAGTCAGCGGGAACCATATCTCATCCGCGCACGAAGGAGACACGGTCAGGGCCGTCGCCACCATATTCCATAAAGGGCGTTCCTCGCACGTGTGGAATGTGGATATCTTCACATCGACAGACCGCCTGGTCTCATCCATCCGCGTCGTAAACAGCGTCATGAAAAAGAGATGATGTACACCGACAAAAAGAACATCCTCCAACTCGCCGCTTTGCTGAAAGCCCACGAGATCCGGAATATAGTCCTCTGCCCGGGAGAAGGGGACGCGCCTTTCGCCCATACGGTGACACATCATCCTTTCTTCTCCTGCCATGCCGTAGGCGACGAGCGGAGTGCCGGCTTCTTTGCCTTGGGACTCGCCCTTTGCACGGGGAAACCGGCCGCCGTATGTTGTGCTTCGGGAACAGCCTTGCTGAATATCCATCCGGCCGTGGCGGAAGCCTTTTACCAACAAATCCCGCTCGTCGTCATCTCCGAGGATCGCATGGAAGCCCGGGGCGGGCAGGCATCGAACGTCTTCGGCCCTTTGGTCAAATATTCCGTCAACCTGCCGGAGATCCGGACAAAAGAAGACGAATGGCATTGCAACCTCCTCATCAATGAGGCGCTTCTGGAACTGAACCACCACGGGAAAGGCCCGGTGCACATCAATGTCACGGTTTCCGAGCCGCTGTCACGGTTCACGGCGGAAGGACTCCCGGAGGCGAGGGTAATCACGCGGTACCAAGGGCTGAACATCTACGACAGGCAGTACAACGACCTGATTGCGCGGCTTAACGCCTACCCCAAGCGCATGATGCTGGTCGGGCAGATGAACCTGATCTACCTTTTCGACCACAAGATACGCAAGCTGCTCTACAAACATTTCGCCTGGCTGGCGGAACACACGGGAAACCAAACCATACCGGGCATTCCGGTCAAGAACTTCGACACCATCATCCGTTCCCTGCCGGAAGAAGAACAGCCCGGCCTGATTCCGGACCTGCTGATTACCTACGGAGGGCACATCGTCTCCGGGCAGTTGATGCGGTTGCTCCGCAACCATCCACCGAAAGAGCATTGGCACGTCGCGGCCGACGGGAAAGTGGCGGATGCTTTCGGTTCCCTGACGACCGTCATTGAAATGGATCCGTTCGAGTTTTTGGAGAAAATCGCTTATCTGCTCGAGAACAAGAGCAGCGAGTACCCGAAGAAATGGGAATTCCTGTCAAAGAAGATGCAACAGCCCGACTTCGCCTTCTCGGGAATGGCGGCCATCGGGAAAATCCTGCAAGCCATCCCTGCGGATGCGGTCCTGCATTTAGCCAACGACCCGGCGGTGCGGTACGCGCAGTTGTTCAAGATACCCGACACGGTCGAGGTCTGCTGCAACTGCGGGACAGGCGGAGGTTCCCTCTCCACCGCATTGGGCTATGCCTGGATCTCCGACAAGCCCAACTTCGTCCTGACCGGCGATTTGAGCTTCTTCCGCGACATGAACGCCCTTTGGAGCAACCGCCTGCGCGGAAACCTGCGCATCCTGTTGCTGAACAGCGGCGGCGAAACTTTCCAAACGACGACCGAACCGGGGACGGGAAACCGTCCGCTCCCGGTGCATGCTGAAAGCTGGGCGAAAGAACGGGGCTTCGATTATCAGGCGGTCCGCTCAATGGAAGAATTAGAGCAGGCATTGCCCGTTTTCATGCAGGCCGAACAGCAAATCCGTCCGCAGTTCGTGGAAGTCTTTACGGACGGGGAAGAAGACATGCGCCTGCTGAAGGCTTATTACCGAAAGAACAAAAGCCAAAGCGGGATACCGGATATGCAGCACGAATGATTTCCCTTTCGCGCATCAGCGAAGACACCATTCATCACCCATACCATTAAATCTTCAAACGCATGATCTGCCGCAGGAGAAAAAGCCCGACAGGCGGAAAACAGATGTCTTCAATCCTGCCGGGCATGAAAATATAATAGAAAACAAAAAAAGAGTGTCGCGATTTACAGCGTTTCCTGTTTCAACTGTTCGACAAACCCGTCAATCCGGTGCAATTCCGCCGGGATGTCGATTCTTTGCGGACAATGCGGATTGCACTGGCCGCAGCCTATGCAATGGGCGGCCTGGCGGAGCTTCGGCACGCTCCGGTCATACCCGACCAGGTAAGCCCGACGTGCTTTCCTGTAATTCTTGTCTTGCCGGCTCGTCGGGATGTTGCCTTCGTTCACACACTTGTTGTAGTGCAGCAAGATGGCGGGAATGTTGATGCCATACGGGCAAGGCATGCAATATTTGCAATCGTTGCAGGGAATCGTATCGAACTGCATCATGGAAGTAGCCGTCTCCTGCAGGAATTGAAATTCATCTTCCGTTAGCGGTTTCAGCGGGGAGTAACTGCGCAGGTTGTCTTGCAGGTGCTCCATGCGGGTCATGCCGCTGAGGACGGTCAGAACACCGGGATAGCTGCCGACAAAGCGGAAAGACCACGAGGCAACGCTCAATTCCGGCTCGCGCTGTTTGAATTGTGCCACGATGCGATCAGGGACGTTGGAAAGCCTCCCGCCGAGAATCGGTTCCATGATGACAGCCGGGATGTTCCGCCCCGCCAATTCGTTGTAAAGATATTCCGCGTTGGTGTTGCGCGGGTTAATCTGCTTGGCATACTTCCAGTCGAGATAGTTCATCTGGATTTGCACGAAATCCCATTTGTAATAATCGTGACGCGCGAGCAGGTAATCGAACACCCGGATGTCGCCGTGATAGGAGAAACCTAAGTTGCGGATGCGGCCGGCTTTTCGTTCTTCCATCAGAAACTCCAGAATGCCGTTGTTGATGTAGCGTTCTTCTAACTCCTTCATGCCGTCGTTCCCCATTCCGACACCATGCAGCAGGAGATAGTCTATATAATCAACCTGCAGTTCTTTCATCGAATTGCGGTACATGGCGATGGAGGCTTCCCGGCTCCACGTGGAGGGATCGAAGTTGGAGAGCTTTGTCGCGATGAAGTAGCTGTCGCGGGGATAACGGCTCAAGGCGATTCCCGTGGCACGTTCCGACTTTCCCTGACAATATGCAGGCGAGGTATCGAAATAATTCACGCCATGTGCGATGGCATATTCGACTAACCGGTTGACCATCTCCTGGTCGATTTCCTCGTTCCCTTCGCGCGCGCTCCGTCCGGTGACTGACGGAAGGCGCATCATGCCGAACCCCAATAGGGAAACACGGTCTCCTGTGGACGGATTTGTACGGTAGGTCATTTCACCCTTTCCGGCTGTACCCGTGGAGGATTGTGCAGTCCCGCTGTTTTCACCGGTGCAGGCGGAGAACCCTGCTGCGATTCCCGCCGCGCCTATGGTCTTGAAGAAATCGCGGCGGTTGATATTCAGTTTATCCTCTATTTTCATATCCTGTCTCTATTTACATATACGTCATATTTCGCGGTGGCGTTCGTGTCCTTCCACATAAATGGCACTGAACGGGCGTGCCGGGCACAAGTTCTCGCATGCACCGCATCCGATGCACCGCTCCTCGTTCACGGCCGGGATTTTAAGCGAAGAAGGGTCGTCCGGATATTTCGGCACCATCATAATGGCCTGCACCGGACAATGGCGGGCACAATTGCCACACGCTACACCATCGCAGTTTACAATGCAATTATCCGGAATCAAGACGGCATGACCAATCTGGATAGCCGATTTATCCGCTTTTGAAATCGGGCGGATGGCTCCGGTCGGGCAAACTTCCGAGCATTTCACGCATTCCGGACGGCAATAGCCCCGCTCATACGACATCTCCGGCTGCATCAGGCGGTCCAAGTCTGTCGAAGGACGCAAGACGTGATTGCCGCATACCGACACGCAAAGCTGGCAGGCCGTACAATGCCGGGAAAAATTGGCAATTCCCAATGAACCCGGAGGTGTGACAGGCGTAGAACGATCCGGTGCCAGCTTTTTCTCGATCTCCGCCAAGCCTCCATCCACTTTCTGTTCTACTTTCCCGTCGCCTTCCTGCTTTGCCCGCATATCTTGATGAACATGGGCACGGTTCTTCTGATACTGGCGTTTGCGCTTTTCTTGGGCATCCAAAACCGCCGTCGTGGCCAGCAAGGCAACAGCCGACAGGAACCCGCGGCGGGAGGCATTCCCCTCTCCTTCTCCTGCCGAATCCTTTGCGTCCTGCTTTTTCCACGCAAACCGATAATGGAGAGCACCGAACTTGCAGTTGTCCAAGCAATCCATGCAAGCCACGCAACGGCTGTAATCAATCCGGTGTGCCGCCACGTTGATGCACGAAGCCTTGCACTTGCGGGCGCACAAATTGCAGCTCTTGCATTTCACCGTATCAATTACCGGGCGGAACAAGGCAAAGCGGGATATCAATCCCAACAAAGTTCCTACCGGACAAATCGTGTTGCAATACGTCCGCCCGTTCCGCCATGCCAAGACTGCCACCACAACAAACGTCACGGCGGCAACCGCCAGCGTTGAGGCACTCTTTATCCATACATCCACGGAATAGAAAGCATAACTGCCTACCCGCTCGGCAAAATAAGCCAAGACATTATTCCCCCACAGATATATCGGGGCAAACAAGTTATTGGCAATACGCCCATAGGCACTATAAGGTGCCAACATGGCTACCGCCGCATGAACGCCCGCCAGCAACAGCACGGCAAATAAAAGAAAGATGCCATAACGCAACCACGTAACAGCCGGGGAATATGTAAAACGCATTTTCTTGCGTTTCCCGCTTATCCACGAAATGACATCCTGAAAAACGCCCAAAGGACAAATGACCGAACAATACACACGTCCGAAAACGAGCGCAAGCAACAACAACGCGATCACTACACCTGCATTCAGTGCCAACAACGACGGCAGGAACTGGATTTTCGCCAGCCAGCCGAACCAGGCATGGATCGTTCCGCTATAATCAAGGAACAACAGCGTAATCAGCGCAAAACATGCAATCGCCAATATTAATCGAATCTTTCGCAGCATATAACAAGAATAAGACGGATTTATCAATTCACGTTGCAATATTTCTTCAACCACTTGTCGAGCCATTCAAAGAAAGTGCGTTGCCACAATATGCCATTTTGCGGTTGCAATACCCAGTGGTTTTCGTCCGGATAAATCAGCAGCTCGGCCGGAATTCCACGCAAGACTGCAGCATTAAAGGCCGACATTCCCTGGTTGGCCAGGATGCGGTAGTCTTTCTCGCCATGGATACATAAGATCGGTGTATCCCACTGGTCAACGAACTTATGCGGCGAAGTGGCAAATGTGCGCTGTGCCGTCGCGTTCTGCTTATCCCAGTAAGCACCGCCCATATCCCAGTTGGCAAACCACATTTCTTCGGTCTCCAAATACTGCATTTCCATATTGAAAATGCCGTCGTGCGCAATGAAGGCCTTGAAGCGTTTGTCGTGATGACCGGCCAGCCAATATACCGAGAATCCGCCGAAGCTGGCACCCACACAACCCAGATGGTCCTTATCGACAAACGGTTCTTTTGAAAACTCGTCGATGGCCGTGAAATAGTCCTTCATACATTGCCCGCCGTAATCACCGCTGATTTCTTCGTTCCATTCCTTGCCAAAACCCGGCAGGCCACGGCGGTTCGGAGCCACGATGATATAATCGTGGGCCGCCATGATTTGGAAGTTCCAACGATATGACCAGAACTGGCTGACCGGACTTTGCGGACCCCCTTCGCAATATAACAAGGCAGGATATTTCTTGTCCGCATCGAAATGAGGCGGGTAGATGATCCATGTCAGCATGTCCTTGCCGTCGGTCGTTTTCATCCAGCGGGCTTCCACTTTGCCCATTTCCAACTGGTCATAGATAAACTTGTTTTCGAATGAAAGCTGGACAGCTTCGCCCGAAGCCGGCGATACGGAGAAGATTTCATCCGCGGAACTCATCGAATGACGCAGCGCGACCAGTTTGTCGCCCATCAAGGCAACTCCCGAATAATCGTTCATGCCCTGTGTGACCTGGCTAACGGAACAAGCCGTAACATCTGCAGCATAAATCTGGATTTCACCATGCCAAACGCCGGTAAAGTAAAGCGTACCGGAATCCGAACCCCAACAGAACTCGTCCACATTCGAATCAAAGTCCTTGCTGACGAAACGCTTCTCGCCGGTCTGCAGATCCATTACCATCAAGCGGTTCTGGTCCGATTCGTATCCGTCGCGTTCCATGCTCAGCCAGGCAATCCGCCTGCCGTCGGGCGAATACTGCGGGTTCGTGTCATATCCCATGTTCCCTTCGCTGATGTTGGTTGTCTGTTTCGTGTCCAAATCATAGACATAAATATCCGAATTGGTGGAAAGGGCATAATCTTTCCCTGTTTTCTTGCGGCAGGCATAAGCCACCTTGTCCGACGAAGGGCTCCAGGCCAACTGTTCCATGCCGCCAAACGGTTTCATCGGCGCCTCATAGGGTTCCCCTTCCATAATGTCAACCGGGTTGGAAATGCCGTCCCCGTCAAAATCGGCGACAAAAGGATGCGGGGCTGTCGTTACCCACTCATCCCAATGCTTATACATCAGATCCGTGACGATAATGCCGGTCGCCTTGTCCAAGTCAGGATATTTATCCCGCGTACCCGGAACGACCTTTACCTGCGAAACAAACAACACTTTCCTTTCATCCGGAGAGAAGGCGAACCCTTCGATATTCCCGTCATAGTCCGAAATCTGCCGGCGTTCGGTGCCGTCCGGGTTCATCATCCACAACTGGGCGGAACCGCTTTCCGAAGAAAGGAAGGCGATTTTAGACCCGCCCTTGATCCATTTGGCTCCATTTTCCGGGAACGGGGTATGCGTGATTTGCCGATTGTCCGACCCATCCGCGTTCATCACGAAGATTTCCCGGTTACTCTTATTCTCCGGCACGCTGTAATAAGCCACCGAATACAGCACCTTCCGGGCATCCGGCGAGACTTGCACGCCGCCAATGCGCCCCATTGCCCAGAGCGCTTCCGCCGTCATCCGCCCGTCTTCGATCTTGATATCCGAACGGCCAATCACGGGAGTCGTCTCCTCCGCCGGGCCGTTTTTCGCGTCTTTCACCTCCGACGATTGGCATGAGGCCAACAAAATAGAGGCAACCATCATCGTTGTACTTAATGTTTTGTTCATTCTTGCGTAATAAATTATTTTTCATGCGAAAATACTAAAATAAATTCATATCTTTGCGCATCCGAAAAAACGAAGAACAAATAATAAAACATAAAAAGAAATGAACAAGATTGTGTTATTTGCTGCAACGGCATGTTTTTTATGGGCTTTCGGATCATGCAAGCCCAAACAGAGCGCCTACAAGGCAGCATACGAGCAGGCTAAAGAGAAAGAAACGACAGCCCCTGTGACGGAAGAGGCGGAGGAAACGTATGAAGAAGAAGAGGCGGCGCCGGTTTCCAAACCACGGCCCAGCAATACCACCACACTTTCGGAGCGCATCAATGCCGCTGAAGGAGAAGATGCCAGCCGCTTGAAACGGTACAGCGTAGTTGTCGGCAGCTTCAAGAACAAGACAAATGCCTATTCGTTGAAAGAACGGATGCAGAACGAAGGCTACAACGCCGTCTTGGGGGAAAACGAAGAAGGCATGCTGCGTGTGATCGTGTCCAGCTTCGACGATAAGGCGGATGCCGCCGCCAGCCGCGACGCCATCAAAGCCAAATACGCCCCGAATTTCCAGGACGCATGGTTGCTTGAAAGAGCTTATT
>CAYRFT010000043.1:0-8893 GCA_964423585.1 uncultured Parabacteroides sp.
GCCGGGCGGCGGGGAGGCGGGAGGACGGCTGATTTTTTTGGCACGGGATATACGTTTTGGGCGATTCTTCCGTTATACACTAAGACAAACAGGGAAAGAGAGCATGATTGACTACATAAAAGGAGAAATCGCCGGCCTGACACCGGCCTGCATGCTGATGGAATGCCATGGCATCGGCTACGAGATAAACATATCGCTGACCACCTACACGGCCTATCAAGGGGAGAAAGAAGGGAAAATCTACGTGTACGAGGTAATCCGCGAAGACGCCCATTTGCTGTATGGCTTCGCCACGGTCCTCGAGCGGGAACTGTTCCTGCTGCTCACGTCCGTTTCGGGCGTGGGGCCGAACACGGCGCGCATGATATTGTCTTCCTTCCAGCCCGCCGAGCTGGTCCAGGCCATCGCGTCGAAAGACGAGGCGGCCCTCACTTCCGTCAAGGGAATCGGGCTGAAGACCGCCCAGCGCATCCTGGTGGACCTGAAGAACAAGGTGAAGTCGGTGGAGGCCCTGGCCCCGGCCGCCTCGCGGGACACGAAGGCGGCGGCGCGCGGCGAGGTGGCCGAAGAAGCGGTGACGGCCCTCGTCATGCTGGGCTTCCAGAAGGCGGCATCGCAGAAGGTGGTCGCGTCGATTCTCAAGAACGAGCCGGCCTCGCCCGTCGAGCAGGTCGTCAAACAGGCACTTAAACTGCTTTAATGAAACGAAACGGCAAATACATCATATTGGCATGCTTGTTCATCCTGATAGGCAGCTTGCGGGCGTTGGACGCGGGCTACCCCGGGCCGTCGCGCTTCCTGCCGGAGCTTGAGGCGGAAGCCCCCGCCCCGCAGGTGCCCGACACGGTGCCCCCGCGCTTCCCCGTCTCCAAGACGACGGCGGAGGAATACGAGGACTTGCTGAGGAAGCCGCCCGCCGACCTCGAAGACCCGGAGAACGTGAAGACGACCATCGAATACGACATCAGGACGGGCGTTTACATCGTCCGCACCCGGATAGGCGAGATGGAGCTGGGCACCCCGATGACGCTGACGCCCGAAGAGTACCAGGACTACAGCATGCAGCAGTCCTTGCAATCCTATTTCCGCGCGAAAAACGCGGAGGAGTTCGAGAAGGAGGCAAACAGGAAGTTCGACATCACCGACATGCAGTTGTTTGACCTGGGGCCTGCCGAGCGCGTCTTCGGGAAAGGAGGCGTGCGGGTAAAGACGCAAGGCTCCGCCCAGCTGTCGATCGGGCTGAAGACCAACAAGACGGACAACCCGTCGCTCCCCATCCGCGCCCGGAAGCAGACATCCTTCAACTTCGACGAAGACGTGCAGCTTAACGTGCAGGCCTCGGTGGGCAGCAAGGTGAGTTTCGGCATGAACTACAACACCGAAACGTCTTTCGACTTCGACTCCAAGCAGTTGAAGCTGGCATACACCGGGGAGGAGGACGAGATCATCAAGTCGATCGAAGCCGGGAACGTCAGCATGACCACCAGCAATTCGCTCATCAATGGCGGGGCGGCGCTCTTTGGCATGAAGACGGACCTGCAATTCGGCAGGCTGCGCGTCAACGCCTTGATCGCCCAGCAGGAATCCGAGAGCAGGACCGTCAACTCCAAGGGAGGCGTGCAGACGAAGCCGTTTGAAATCACCATCGACAACTACGACGAGAACCGCCACTTCTTCATCGCCCAGTATTTCCGCGACCACTACGACCAGTGGCTCGAGAGGTTGCCCCGCGTCAATTCTCCCGTCACCATCAACCGCATAGAGGTGTGGATCACCAACAAGCAGGGGAACTACGACCAGTCGCGCAACATCGTCGCCTTCTCCGACCTGGGCGAGAACAGGCACATCAGCAACCCCCAGTTCTATCCGCAGGGAAGCTCCGAGCTGCCTACCAACGAATCGAACAATCTATACCAGACTATCGTGGGCAGTTATCCGGATGCCCGCGAGATCAGCAGGGTGACCCAGACGTTGAACGGCGTGCTGGAAAACGGGCGGGATTACGAGAAGATAGAGAGCGCCCGGTTGTTGAACGAGTCCGAATACACCGTCAACAAGCAGCTCGGATACATCTCCTTGAACACCCAGTTGCAGCCGGACGACATCCTGGCCATAGCTTTCGAATATACCAGCGGCGGAAAGGTCTATCAGGTGGGTGAGTTCTCCAGCGACAACGCCAACAATACGACGACCTGCCTCTACCTGAAACTGTTGAAGGGGGCCAACATGTCGCCGAAGATGCCTTTCTGGGACTTGATGATGAAGAACGTCTATTCGCTGAACGCCTATTCCGTGCAGAAAGACAGGTTCCGGTTGAACATCCTGTACCGGAATGATACCGTGGGCACGGCCGTCAATTACATCTCGGAAGGGAAGATCAAAGACCAGATTCTGCTGAAGGTAATGAACCTGGACCGTCTGAATTCGCAGGAGGAAGCCTATCCGGACGGGTTCTTCGACTTTGTGGAGGGTTATACCATCATGGCGGACAAGGGCAAGGTCATTTTCCCGGTGGTGGAGCCCTTCGGTTCGCATCTCCGCAAGAAGATAGAGAATGACGCCATCGCCGATAAATACGTCTTCGAGGAGTTGTACGATTCCACCCTGACCTACGCCCGCCAGATTGCGGAAAAGAACAAGTTTATCCTGCAAGGTGAATACAAAGCGTCGTCGGGGGCGGAAATACAACTCGATGCGACCAACGTGGCAAGGGGCTCGGTCAAAGTCACTGCCGGAGGGGCCGTATTGACAGAGAACGTGGATTATACGGTCGATTATGTGTCGGGCATCGTCACCATCCTGAACGAGAATATCATATCAAGCGGGACCCCTGTCAGCGTAAGCCTTGAGAACCAATCGACCTACAACATGCAGCGCAAGACGATGATGGGGATTGATTTGAACTACCAGTTCTCTCCCGACTTCAGTGTGGGGGCAACCTTGATGCACATGTCTGAGATGCCGTTGACGACCAAGACGGTCATGGGCGACGAATCCGTCAAGAATACGTTATGGGGATTGAATGCCTCCTACAAAGGAGAAAGCCAGTGGTTGACAAACATGCTGGACAAGCTGCCGTTGCTCGCCTTGACGAAGCCCAGCCAAATTGCCTTGAATGCCGAATTTGCCCAGTTGATTGCCGGGCATTACGAGAATGACTATACAGGCCAGTACTCTTATCTGGATGACTTCGAGTCCACGCAAAGCACAATCGACCTGTTAAACCCTTATCCCTGGAACTTGGCAAGCACGCCGTATGACGATGCCGCGGCACTCTTCCCCGAAGCCGGCAGAATCAACGATGTGGAATACGGGAAGAACCGCGCCCTGATGGCCTGGTATTACGTGGATGGCATCTTTACCCGTAAGAATTCCCGTTCCTTGCCAAGCCACATTACGAAAGACGACCTGTCCAATCATTATGTACGCGCCGTGCAGACGACCGAGTTGTTCCCGAATCGCGATGTCAGCATCAATGAAGACAATCAACTGTCGGTGTTGAACGTGGCCTATTATCCCAATGAACGTGGCCCGTACAACTTGGACGCGCAAGGCGTTAATCCGGATGGCACATTGGCAAATCCGGAAAAACGTTGGGGTGGCATTATGAGAAAGATTGATCAGGTTGATTTCGAGACCGCTAATATCGAATACATCGAATTCTGGCTGATGGATCCTTTCATCTATAATGCCAATACCGCGCAAGGAGGCGATTTGTATTTCAACTTGGGGGACATTTCCGAAGATATTCTGAAAGACGAAAAGAAGTTCTTCGAGAACGGCCTTCCTGTGGATGGGGATATGAGCCAGGTGGATACGACGGTATGGGGCAAAATCCCCAAGCAGCAAAGTACGGTTTATGCTTTCGATAATTCATCCGGGGCCAGAAGCCTGCAAGATGTCGGATTGAACGGTTTGTCTTCCGAAGAAGAATTGAATTTCCCGGCATATCAGCAGTTCTTGTCCGAACTGACGCCCCGGCTTTCTGCCGAAACCTTGGAAAAGATGGCAAGCGATCCGCTGTCTGTCCTGAACAACCCGTCCGGGGATAAATTCCATTATTTCCGGGGTTCGGACTATGATGTACAGCAATTGGACATCTTGAGCCGGTACAAGCGGTATAACGGCACGGAAGGGAACTCGGAAGAATCGACGGAAGCCTACAACACGGCTTCCCGGACTACGCCGGATGTGGAAGACTTGAATCAGGACAACACCTTGAATACAAACGAGAAGTACTTCGAATATAAAATCTCGCTTCGCCCGAAAGACATGCAGGTCGGCTCAAATTATATCGTGAACATTCAGCCGGTCACTGTCACACTGGCGAATGGGACGACCGAAAACATCAACTGGTATCAGTTCAAAGTCCCCATAAAGCAATATCAACGGAAAGTCGGTTCAATCGAAGACTTCAAGACCATCCGGTTTATGCGCATGTATATGACGAGCTTCAAGGAATCGACCATCCTCCGTTTCGGGACTTTCGATTTGGTCCGAGGCGAATGGCGCACATACGAAGGGGATCTGTCAAATTCGGATGTTCCCGTGGCGGATGGCACTTTGGAAGTATCTACGGTCAACATCGAAGAGGATAGCAAGAGAACGCCGGTCAACTATGTATTGCCGCCGGGCGTATCCCGTATGCGCGACCCGAGCCAACCGCAGATCCGTCAGGAGAATGAGCAGTCTTTGTCATTAAAAGTCACAAACCTTGCTTCTCAGGATGCTTTGGCTGTTTATAAAAGCACCAACTACGATTTGCGTCAGTACAAACGGATGCAGTTGTTCAGCCACGCCGAGGCGTTCATCAATGATGCGACGGCGTTGGCCGATGGAGAACTGTCGGTCTTCTTGCGTTTAGGTTCAGACTATAAGAACAATTATTATGAATACGAAGTCCCGCTGAAGCTGACTCCTGCCGGCATGTACAGTGATGGTTCGGAGACGGTATGGCCCTCTCAGAACTTGTTGGACATACAATTAAAGGTCTTGACGGACTTAAAGATGAATCGGAACCGGGCCAAACGGCAAGGACAAATAGGAGTGGGTTATCAGACCGTTTACTCAGAATATGATCCGAACAATACGCGCAACAAGATCAGCATTGTGGGTAATCCAAGTCTGGCTGAAGTTAAAGTCATTATGATGGGTGTCCGTAATAATTCGCGGGAGACCAAGAGTGCCGAGGTCTGGGTAAACGAATTACGTCTGACCGACTTCAACGAGGATGGCGGTTGGGCTGCCAATGCTTCTTTGAACGTAGCCTTGTCCGACTTGGGTACTGTCAACTTTGCCGGCCGCATTGAGACTGCCGGTTTCGGATCTTTGGACCAGTCTGTCAATGAAAGGAGATTGGACGACTATTCGCAGTATAGCATTTCGACATCGCTGGAATTGGGCAAGTTCTTCCCTGAGAAAGCCAAAGTAAGCATTCCTTTCTATTATGCTTACTCCAGGGAGACAACGACCCCGAAGTATGATCCGTTGAATCAGGATATCAAGATGTCGGAGGCATTGGATAATGTGGAAACAAAGGCGGAGAAAGATTCTATCAAAGATTACTCCATCGACAGGACTACGATCAAGAGTTTTTCATTCAATAATGTCCATGTCGGCATACAGAGTAAAAACCCGATGCCGTATGATCCGGCCAACTTCTCGATCAGCTATTCATACAGCGAGAACAACAAGCAGAATCCGGAAACGGAATATGAACGGACCAAAAACTGGAATGGCAGCTTTGCTTATACCTACACGCCGTATGTCAAACCGTTCCGGCCTTTCCAGAAGGTGAAGAAGGACAACGGATATACCAAATATCTCAAGCAGTTCTCGTTGAATTACCTGCCTTCGAACATCAGTTTCCAGACGACGATGATGCGTAACTATTATGAATTGCAGTTGCGCGATCTGGCCGGCCAGGAATATTCCGGAGGAAAGAATACCATTCCGGTTTCGTTCAGCCAGGAGTTTTATTGGGACCGGGCTTTCAGCTTGCGCTGGGACTTTACCAATAACCTGTCTGTGAATTTCTCATCGGGGACGAATGCCCGCATAGAGGAACCGCATGTGCAAGTCAACAAGAAACTGAATCCGGATGGATATAAGGTGTGGAAGGATTCGGTGAAGCAAAGCATCAAGGATTTGGGCACGCCGCTGAAATACGACCAGCAGTTTACGGTAACCTGGAATCTTCCGTTGCAATATATTCCGGTTCTCGACTGGACAAACGGTTCTGTTTCTTATGATGCCACCTACAATTGGGAGCGCAGCGCGGAAATTGAAGGCGACGATCCGATTGGAAACGTGATCAAGAACCAGCGTCAGATCAACGGGCAAATGAACCTGAACTTGCAGAACTTGTATAACAAGAACAAGTATCTGAAGAAGATCAACCAGAAGTTCGGCACGTCTTCACGCGACAACAACCGGAAGAAAGCGGCACAGAAAGAGGTGAAAGTGGAGAAAGACATCGTCTTGAATCCCGACAGCGGGACCATCGTCCAGCACGGCATGTTTACCAAGAAGCTGCACATCACGGCACGCAGGGCCGACGGCAGAGCCTATGCCGTCAAGTTCAAGCCGATCAATTATGCACAGGTCATGATTCTCAACAAGGATACGGTGCATTTGAAGCTTACCATCAAACTGGGACCTTCGGGCGGCGAGGAAAGGTGGAACAAGACGGTCGAATATGCGACCCGCTTTGCCATGATGTTGCGGCGCATCAACATCCAATATACGAAGACCGACGGGATGATGCTTCCGGGTTTTTTGCCGGAGGTGGGCGACATATTCGGACAGACGCGCTCAAGTGTCGGCATGGCTCCGGGGCTCGGGTTCGCTTTTGGGGACGTGAGCCGCAGTTATATCGACTATGCCAACGACCGCGGCTGGCTGATTACTGACGATTCGACCAATATCACGCCGGCCATGATCAGCAATGCGCGCAATTTGAATATCAATGCCACGTTGGAGCCGCTGCCCGGGCTGAAGATTGACTTGAATGCCAACCGCGTTGATACCCGGAACACGGAAGTCAAGTTCATGTATGCCGGCATGCCTGAGACTTACAGCGGCAACTTCACGATGACGACCATTGCCATAGGCGGCTCGCTGGGAGGAGGAGGCAACGCCGATAATAATTATGCGTCAAAGAGGTTCGATAAATTCTTGGCCTACCGGGAAGTGATTGCTTCCCGCTTGGAGAACGCATACGCCCGGACCGCCTATCCGAATTCCGGGTTCATCGAGGGGACGGCCCTGGCCAACCGTCCTTACAATCCGGACAACGGGAACGTCAGCCTCAATTCGGCCGATGTGTTGATTCCGGCGTTTCTGGCGGCCTATACCGGGAAAAACCCGTCGAAGGTGGAGCTCACGGCTTTCCCGTCGTTGCGCAGCCTGCTCCCGAACTGGAGGATTACCTACAACGGGCTGACAAAAATCCCGTTCTTGAAGCGGTACTTCAAAGACATCACCTTGAGCCACCAGTACAAGGCATCCTACAGCGTGGGCTCGTTCTCTTCTTTCCTCAACTGGGTGGATGCCGGGCAAGACGGCTTGGGTTACGTCCGCAGCGTGTTGACGGGCAATCCGTCCCCGTCGTCGCCCTACGAGATCTCGGCAGTCAGCATCACCGACGGTTTCAGTCCGCTGCTGGGGGTGGATGCCACGGCGTTGAACAACATCACCGGCAAAGTGGAATACCGCACGACGCGCAACCTGAACCTGAACGTCTCGTCTTATCAGTTGGTGGAATCCAACACCAAAGAGTTTGTCATCGGCTTGGGTTACAAGTTCTCCGAGTTCAATAAAGTTTTGAAGATGAAGAAATCTCAAAACTTCAGCAACGATTTGACGGTAAACCTGAACTTCTCGTACCGGAAAACGCAGTCGCTGATTCGGAAAATCGAGGAGCAGTTCACGCAGGCGACCAGCGGCAACGTGGCCAAGACCATCCAGTTCTCGGCCGATTACAATCTGAGCCGGGCCTTGACGCTGCGCGCGTTCTACGATTTGCAAATCAACAAGCCCTTGGTCTCGAGCGAATCCTATCCGACTTCCGATGCCAGCTACGGAATCAGCTTCCGGTTCTCGCTGACGCAATAGGGTAGCGCCCGCCGAGGAGCAGGGAAAGGTTTTTCCTGATTTGTTCCGCCAGCATCTCCGCCGGGACCGACAAGGCGGCCGCGGCCCTCCCGTATATCTCCCGGATGTCCAATCCGGAGTCGTCCGTCTCCAAGAAGAGGCGGTCCGGCCAGGCGGCTTGCAGGGCTGCCGGTTGGAATTGCCCGCCGAACGAGAGGAGGATGTTTTCCTTCAGCAATTGCCCGGCCGATTCCCTTTTTCCCCGGAAACCGTGCACGAGCCAGGGCGATAGCGGGCGGAGCTTCTTCCGCAGGGCGAGCAGCTCGTCCCAGGCCTTCACGCAATGGATGACAAGCGGCTTGCGGAGCTCTTCGGCCAGCAAGGCCTGCTGCTTGAAAAGGTAGAGCTGCCGTTCGGGCCGGGCCCCGCGCCGTTTGTCAAGCCCGGCCTCGCCGATCATCCGGACTTCCGGCCGCCCGGCTATTTCCTGCAATTGCCCGAGAAGGCTGCCGTCGGTTTCGTCGGGACGGATGAACCACGGGTGGATGCCCGCCGACGACGGGTCCACGAGGGATAAGCCGCCCGGAGGGTCCTGCCCGATGATTTTGTTGTAAAACGAGATGCAATTTTCCCGGGCTTGGGGGACGGCCGCGTGCGTATGGATGTCGATGTATTGCATTTTCCTTTTTTTCTGCATGCAAAAATAAGGATAAATCCGCGATATGGCCGGTTCTGCCCTGCAAATGCGAAATCGGGCAATGAAATCGGGGAAGAACACTGAAAAACGCCCTCCGACGAT
>CAYRFT010000044.1:0-4351 GCA_964423585.1 uncultured Parabacteroides sp.
TTGCATAAAATTCGCCCCGGCATGAAAAATAAGCCGGCAATTCGTTTCCCAATCCCAAAAGTTTATTACTTTTGCGAACTGTCAAGGTATCATAAGATTGAAACAGATGAAAAAGATTATCGGACTACTCGTGCTGCTGGTGGCGTTTACGGCCTGTGAAGGTCCCATGGGACCCGAAGGGCCTATGGGTCCTATGGGTCCGGAAGGGCCTGCCGGGAGCGGCGACGGCGTTGTGGAGGGGTGGAAGAACATTACCTTTACTGTGAAAAGTGAAGACTGGAAGCTGACAGGAGAAGGTAATAACCAATATTATTATTATGAATTCAGTTGGGATGAACTGACGGAATATGTATATGAGAACGGCGTGGTCATGGGCTATTTGTTCACGGTGGTCGGCGATGCCGAAACGATGACGCCCCTGCCTTATGTCCTGCATCGCCAGGATGACCGGGGCTATCAGTGGACGGAGACCTACACCTACGATTTCAATCCGGGGTGGGTGGCTTTCTATGCGACATACAGCGACTTCAAGGTAGAGGAAAGGCCTGCCACGATGGACTTCAGGGTTTCTATCTTGTGGTAAAACGGCATGAGGCAACTGCATGGAAGCACGGCGGCATCATAATAGGCCGTACCTTTATATGAAAATTCAACACACAGCATAACAGATTAACAACACGAGGCAGCGGCTCTACACGAACGGGTCCTGTTAGCCAATTTAAGCAACAAAATGGGAGAGACATTTGAAATGGTGGCCAAAACCCTGTGCGGGTTGGAAGAAATATTGGCCGGGGAATTATCAGACTTGGGTGCCAACGATTTGCAGATAGGCCGCCGCATGGTTTCGTTTACGGGCGACAAGGCTTTATTGTATAAGGCGAACTTCTGTTGCCGCACGGCTTTGCGCATTCTGAAGCCAATCTATCACTTCAAGGCGAAGGATGCCGACACGGTGTACAAGGAGGCGATGAAAGTCGAATGGGAAAAGTACCTGACCCTGGACAAGACTTTCGCCATCGATTCTGTCATCTATTCGGAAGATTTCAATCATTCGAAATTCGTGGCCTACCGCACGAAAGATGCCATTGTGGATTACTTTTTCGCGAAGTACAACAAACGCCCGTCGGTCCGCGTGAACAATCCGGACCTGTACATCAACATTCATATATCGCATAACGACTGCACCCTGTCAATCGACAGCTCGGGTGAAAGCTTGCACAAGCGGGGCTATCGGGTAGAGCAGACGGAAGCTCCGCTGAATGAAGTGCTGGCCGCCGGCATGATCTTGAAGACCGGCTGGAGGGGCGAATCGAATTTCGTGGATCCGATGTGCGGCTCGGGCACGTTGTTGATCGAGGCTGCCATGATTGCCCTGAACATTGCGCCGGGCATCCACCGCAAGGAGTATGCCTTCCAGAAGTGGATGGACTATGACGCCGACTTGTTCGACCAGATTTACGATGATGACAGCCAGGAGCGCGAATTTGCCTTCAAATGCTATGGCTCCGATATATCGCCGCAGGCCATCGATATTGCCGGCAAGAATGTCCGCAATGCCTGTTTGATGAAGTATGTCGAATTGGAGGTCAAGCCGTTCCAGCAATACACGGAAGCGCCGCAGCCGGGCATTTTGGTGACGAATCCTCCTTACGGCGAACGTATTTCCAGCCGGGACTTGCTGGGCTTGTACAGCATGATCGGCGAACGGCTGAAGCACGTATTCATGGGTTACCGGGCGTGGATCTTGAGCTACAAGGAAGAATGCTTCGACAAGATAGGCCTGCATCCGTCTGAAAAGGTCGATCTGATGAACGGCTCGCTGAGCTGCGAATACCATTGCTACGAAATGTTTGAAGGCAAAAGGAAGGAATTCAAGGAGGGCCAGGCGGAAAGGGAGAGGCAGGACTACGACGGCCCGCGGGAACAAAAGCCGGCCGACTTCAGGCATAAGAGGGCAGACCGTCCGCAAGGCCGTTTTGCGCCTCGTCGGGAGGAGGACGAGGATTATGGCGACAGGTATGGCGAGAGGCGTCCGGCGAAGATGCGGTACCGGGACAACAGCGACAGGAAGCGGTTCGACAGGAAACCGTCGTTCGGCGGCAAATCGTTCGGCGGAAAGAAGAAAGGGCGTTTCTATGAGGATTAGGCACCGGCTTGCCGGACTTCTTTTTCTCCCTATGGCATTGGTGGCGCAGCAGAAGGATTTGACCTTGCAGGACTTGATACCGGGAGGGAAAAGCTATGCGAAGTTCCAGCCGGAGGACAAGGCGGTCATCTGGGCGGGCGGCGACATGTACATGGAGATGGAGGGCAAGGATGCCTACCGCGGGGCAAAGCCCGGCCGCTACCCGGAGATACGGGTGGACCGCGCTTCCTTGAACAGGGCGTTGCAGGAGGCAGGATTGGACACCGTCGCCCGGCTGCCCCGCTTCACGGCACCTTGCCCGGGAGAGCCGGTGCTGGCGTTTACCCACAAGAAGAACCGCATCCATTACGACATGGAAGCCCGCCGGGTGGCGGGCAAGTTCGCGCTGCCCGAAGGGAAGAACCTCGATTTCTGCACGGCGAACCACTATTTCGCCTTCACCGAGGGGCAGAACCTGAAGGTGCTCTCGCCGGAAGGGAAGGTCAGCAGCGTGACGGACGAGACCGCGCCGGGTGTCGTCTGCGGCACGTCGGTGCACCAGAACGAGTTCGGCATCCACAAGGGGACGTTCTGGTCTCCGAAGGGGAACGCCCTCGCCTTCTACCGCATGGACGAAAGCATGGTGACGGACTATCCCTTTGTCAATATCTCCAAGCGCGTGGCGGAGGCCGAGCCGCACAAGTACCCGATGGCGGGCATGAAGAGCCACCACGTGACGGTAGGCGTTTATGACCTGTCTTCCGGGAAGACCGTCTGGCTCAAGACGGGCACGCCCAAGGAGAAGTTCCTGACCAACATCGCATGGAGCCCCGACGAGCGGCACATCTACATTGCGGAGGTGAACCGCGAACAGGACAAAATGGACCTGGTCTCCTATTCCGCCTCGACGGGGAAGCGCGAACAGGTGCTTTTCTCCGAGAAGGACGGCAGGTATGTGGAGCCGCAACACCCGGCCCTTTTCGTGCCGGGCCATCCCGATCTGTTCGTCTGGCAAAGCGAGCGCGACGGCTTCAACCACCTTTACCTGTACAACACGGAGGGCAGGCTGCTGAAGCAACTGACGGCGGGGGAATGGGTGGTCCTCTCGGTGGACGGTTTCGACGAGGAGGGGGAACATCTTTTCTTCACGGGGACGAAGCCGCATCCCCTCAGCCCGCAGGGACAAGGGTCCCCGCTCTGCATCACCAACTGGAAGCTGGATCTCAAGAAGGGCGAGGCGGCCTGCCTGAACCGGGAAGCCGTGGCGGGCAGCGGCGTCCATGCGGCGCGGGTCTCCCCGTCGGGACGGTATGTCATCGACTCGTATTCTTCCTGGGACATCCCCCGCAAGATAGTCATCACCGACACGAAGAAGGACAAGGTGGAGGCAACGCTCCTCGAGGCGGAAAACCCCTACAAGGACTACGCCATGCCCGAAGTGGAACGCGGGACAATCAAGGCGGCCGACGGCACGACAGACCTGAACTACTTCCTCGTGAAGCCCCTGGACATGGACCCCGCAAAGAAATACCCTGCCATCGTGTATGTGTATGGCGGCCCCCACGCGCAACTGGTCACCGGGGGCTGGATGGGTGGCGTCAGCGGCTGGGACATCTACATGGCGCGGCGCGGCTATGTGGTGTTCACGCTTGACAACAGGGGCTCGGCCAACCGCGGCCATGCGTTCGAGAGCGTCATACACCGGCGGCTGGGCGTGAATGAGATGGCCGACCAGATGAAGGGCGTGGAGTTCCTGAAGTCGAAACCCTACGTGGATGCCGGCCGCCTCGGCGTGCATGGCTGGAGCTTCGGCGGCTTCATGGCCGTCAACCTGATGTGCTCGTACCCGGACGTGTTCAAGGCGGGCGTCGCCGGGGGTGCGGTCATCGACTGGAGCCGTTATGAAATCATGTACGGCGAGCGGTACATGGACAAACCCCGGGAAAACCCGGACGGCTACAAGGACGCGGACCTGAAGCTGAAGGCCGGGAACCTGAAAGGGCGGCTCCTGCTGATTCACGGAGACATGGACCCCGTTGTCGTCTGGCAACATACCCTGGGCTTCCTGAAGGCCTGCGTGGACGCGGGCACCTACCCCGATTATTTCGTTTATCCCGGTCACGGGCACAATGTGGTCGGGAAAGACCGCCCGCACCTCCACGAAAAGATAACCCGATACTTCGACGACTGCCTCTCCCTCCCTTGAAGGGCCGGGCAAGGGGCTGA
>CAYRFT010000044.1:4451-8882 GCA_964423585.1 uncultured Parabacteroides sp.
GGCATGACGGTTAGCGGATTATTTTATATATTCGCACGCTCATCCATGCCGCAGACGGGGTGGAGGGGAAAACACTTGTTCGACACACTGTAAGCTTATGAAAGATTTCCTGCGCATATTGAGGCGGTTCGTCCCTCCATACAAGCGGTATCTGGCGGGCAACATCCTGTTCAACCTGCTCTCCGCCGTCTTGAGCCTGTTCTCGTTCGCCCTGATCATCCCGATATTGCAAATCCTTTTCAAGATAGACGAAGGGGTCTATGCCTACATGCCGGTGGCCGTCGATTGGGGCGACTGGGATTCGGTGAAGGCGCTCCCGGAGGTGGCGAAGAATAATTTCTTCTGGTACGTCGGCGACCTGATCGGGCGCGAGGGAGGCTCGTTCACGCTGGTGGTGCTGGGGCTCTTCTTGGTCGTCATGACCTTCCTGAAGGTGGCCTCGATGTACCTGGCGTTTTACATGATGATACCCATCCGCACGGGTGTCGTGAGGGACATCCGCAACCAGATCAACCGCAAGATCACGCAACTGTCGCTGGGCTTCTTCTCGGAGGAGCGGAAAGGGGACATCCTGGCGCGCGTCTCGGGCGACGTGAACGAGATAGAGGCCTCTGTCATGAGTTCCCTCGACATGCTGTTCAAGAACCCCATCCTGATACTGATATACCTGGCCGGGATGATACTGATAAGCTGGCAACTGACGCTGTTCGTGTTCCTCTTGCTGCCCTTGGCGGGCTACGTCATGGGGCAGGTGGGGAAGAAGCTGAAACGCCGCTCGCTGGAGGGGCAGCAGCAGTGGGGCGCGCTGATGAGCCAGATAGAGGAGACGCTGGGCGGCCTGCGCGTCGTCAAGGCGTTCAACGCGGAGCGGAAGATACAGGAACGCTTCGAGCGGGCCAACGAGCAGTTCCGCCGCACCACGACGCGGGTGTACCGCCGTCAGCAGATGGCCCACCCGATGAGCGAGTTCCTGGGCACGGCGACCATCGCGGTCGTCTTGTGGTACGGCGGCTCGCTGATATTAGGCAACAACAGTTCGATTGATGCGGCCACCTTCATCTATTACCTCGTCATCTTTTACAGCATCATCAATCCTGCCAAGGACCTGAGCAAGGCGGCGTATGCCATCCAGAAGGGGCTGGCCTCCATGACGCGCATCGACAAGATCCTGATGGCACGGCCGGATATCCGCGACCCGGAGCGGCCGGAGCAGGTGGCGTTCGCCCGCGCCATCGAATACAAGAACGTCTGGTTCCGCTACCGGAACGACTGGGCGCTGAGGGGCATCGACCTGACGCTCCCGAAAGGGAAGACGGTGGCCTTGGTGGGGCAGTCGGGCGCGGGGAAGAGCACGTTGGTGGACCTGCTGCCCCGCTTCTATGACGTGACGGAAGGCTCGATCACGATTGACGGCACGGACATCCGGCGGGTGAGGCTGGCCGATTTGCGCGGCCTGATGGGGAATGTCAGCCAGGAGGCCATCCTCTTCAACGATACCTTCTTCAACAATATCGCCTTTGGCGTGGAGGATGCCACGCGCGCCGAGGTGGAGGAAGCCGCCAGGATCGCCAACGCGCACGACTTCATCATGGCCTCGGAGAAAGGATACGACACGAATATCGGCGACCGGGGAGGGAAGTTGTCGGGCGGGCAGCGGCAGCGCATCAGCATCGCGAGGGCGATATTGAAGAACCCTCCGATTCTGATATTGGACGAGGCCACCTCGGCCTTGGACACGGAGTCGGAGCACCTCGTGCAGGAAGCGTTGGAGAACCTGATGCGCAACCGGACGACCATCGTCATCGCCCACCGCCTATCGACCATCAAGCATGCCGACGAGATATGCGTGATGCACGAAGGCAGGATCGTGGAACGGGGCTGCCATGAGGAGCTGTTGAAGCTGGATGGCTATTACAAGCGCTTGTGCGACATGCAGAGTTTTTAAATCAATACAAGACAGTGATGAAAGGAAGAGGAATGAAAATCGCAGGCGGCTGTGGCGTCTTATGGCTGCTTGCCGTGATGTTTGCTTGTGACGAAGCAAAAATGGAAACTGCCGGCTCGACGGCTTATTTCTTCGACAGGCCGGCACGGATGTGGGAAGAGTGTTTCCCGCTGGGGAACGGGCGTCTGGGCATGATGCCGGACGGCGGGCTGGAGAAGGAGAACATCGTGCTGAATGAAATCTCCCTTTGGTCGGGGAGCAGACAGGACACGGACAACCCCCAGGCCTGTTATTTCTTGCCGGCCATCCGCCGCCTGTTGTTTGAAGGGCGTAATGACGAGGCGCAACAACTGATGTACCGCACCTTCGTCTGCAAGGGGGCCGGGAGCGGGCAGGGCGACGGTGCCGATGTCCCGTATGGCAGCTACCAGTTGGTCGGGAATCTGGAAATCGATTATGCGCATGATGCGGCGGACTCGGTGAGCGGATACCAACGCCGGCTGGACTTGCAGGATGCCGTGGCGACGACTTCCTTCAACCGTGGCGGGGTCTCTTTCCTGCGCGAATCGTTTACCTCCTTCACGCAGGATGTGGGCGTGATCCATCTGACGGCCGACGAGGAGAAGGCGTTGGACTTCTCGTTCACGATGAACCGCCCGGAACATGCTTCGCTCCGCCTGGAGGGGAATGACTTGTGGCTCGAAGGGCAATTGCCGGACGGCGTGGACACGACGGCCTGCCGGGGAATGAAGTTCGCGGCATGTGCCCGCGTGCTGTTGCCCAAAGGAGGGACTGTTTCCGCCGAAGACGGGCGGGTGTCGGTCAGGGACGCTTCGGAGGCGGTCCTGCTGGTGAGCATGGCGACGGATTATTTCCGGCCGGATCATGCCGGGCAGGTTTCCCGGCTGCTGGAACAGGCTTCGGGGAAGACTTATACCGCTCTCCGGCGCGAGCATGTCTCGGCGTACCGCCAGTATTTCGACCGGGTGACGCTGGACTTGGGTTCTTCGGACCGGGAAGATTGGCCTATCGACCGCCGCTTGGAGGCTTTCGCCCGCGACAAGGATGACCCGGGCCTGCAAGCCTTGTATTTCCAGTTCGGGAGGTATCTCCTGATCTCCTCCACACGTGTGGGACTGCTCCCGCCCAATTTGCAGGGACTGTGGTGCCATACGGTGCATACCCCGTGGAACGGCGACTACCACCTGAACATCAATTTGCAGATGAACCATTGGCCGGTGGAGGTCACAAACTTGTCGGAACTGCACCTCCCGCTGGTCGAGTGGACGAAAAGGCAGGTGGCAAGCGGCGAGCGTACCGCCAAGGCGTATTACAACGCCGGGGGATGGGTGACGCACATCTTGGGCAACGTATGGGAGTTCACCGCGCCCGGCGAGCATCCCTCGTGGGGCGCGACAAACACTTCCGCGGCCTGGCTTTGCGCGCATTTGTATTCCCATTTCTTATATACGGGGGACTCGGCTTATCTGGCCGATGTCTATCCGGTGATGCGCGGAGCGGCGCAGTTCTTCGTCGATATGCTGGTGGAAGACCCGAAGACGAAATACCTCGTGACGGCCCCGACGACTTCCCCGGAGAACGCCTACCGCCTCCCCAACGGGAACACGGCGAGCATTTGCGCCGGTTCGACGATGGACAACCAGATCATCCGCGAGTTGTTTTCCAATACCATCGAGGCGGCCGCGCTCCTCGGCGTCGATAGCAGCTTCGTCGGGCTGCTGGCCGACCGGAAGGCCCGCCTGATGCCCACTTCGATAGGGCGCGACGGACGCATCATGGAGTGGTTGCAGGAATACGAGGAGGTGGAACCCCGCCACAGGCATGTTTCCCACCTCTACGGGCTCTATCCGGGCAACGAGATCAGCCTGGAGAAAACGCCCGAGCTGGCCGAGGCGGCGCGAAAGACCTTGCTCGCACGGGGCGACGAGAGCACGGGATGGTCGATGGCGTGGAAGATCAATTTCTGGGCACGCCTGCGCGACGGGGACCACGCCTGGAAGCTGCTGACGGACTTGCTGCGCCCCTGCGTGGACACCAAGACCAACATGGCGCGCGGCGGAGGCTCGTACCCGAACCTTTTCTGCGCGCACCCGCCTTTCCAGATCGACGGAAACTTCGGAGGCTGCGCCGGCATGGCCGAGATGCTCCTGCAATGCCGCGACGGCTGCATCGAAGCGCTCCCCGCCCTCCCCGCCGCCTGGCCGAGCGGCACTTTCTCGGGCTTGCGCGTGCCGGGAGGGGCTGAAGTCTCGGCGGGATGGAGGCACGGCGATGTCGTATGGATGAAAGTGAAGGCCACGCGCGACGGCTCTTTCCTCGTCAGGCTCCCTCGCAAGGATGCCTCGCCCCTCAGCCTCCGGGTGGACCGCAAGGACATCTCGCTCGCGGTCATCGACGGCACGGTGACGGTCAGCCTGAAGGCGGGCGAGACCTTCGCCATACAGTATTGAAACGTATGCGCCTCC
>CAYRFT010000045.1:0-8653 GCA_964423585.1 uncultured Parabacteroides sp.
CTCCGAAGAGAGACCTTTCCCACTGATAAAGGACCAATCGATTTATTTTACCTTTATTTCACCAATGAAGTGAAATCAGAGTTGGTTGCATATTTGGCAAATTCCAAATCGATGGCAGCTTCTTTCTTGAGGGAATCATCTTTCGCGATGGCTTCCTTCAGGTTGCTTACTACGCCGTTGGCATCGTTTGTGCGGGCTGCAACGATGGCTTTCAAATAAGAAGTGATGCCGTCAGGATTCGGGACATCGTTCAACGTCTGGGAAGCCTTGTTGTAGTCTTTTGTCAGGATCTGAGACAAAGCGGCGTTGTTGGTCTTGACTGCGCCGAACGAATTGGCAGCCTTGGCCCATTCGCCCTGTTCCAAATACAGCACGCCTAATGCTTCGCTCAATTCCGCAACGCCGGAAGCGTTACCGAACAACTGCTCGGCCTTGGCTTGGTCGCCGTTCGTCAAAGCTACCAGGCCCAAGTTCATGTTGGATTCCGGATTGTTCTTGATTGAATTGGCTTTGTTGAACATTTCCTCAGCCTTGGCCACGTCGCCTGCGCGGAATGCCATCATGCCGACGTTGTTCCAGGTACGATAGTCGTCCGGATACAAATCGGAAGCATGGGCATAGATAGCTGCCTTTTCTGCATCGTTGTCGGTCAATGTGGCGGCATACAGGATTTCTTCCACGTTCAGGGCCTTCGGGTCGTTCTTGGCCAATGCCGAGATTTCATCGTCAGACTTGCCGATGATTTCAATGTTGGCAACCAAACGGGAACGGCGCAACTGCGGCAGGATTTCCTCGGCCAACGTGCTGAATACGGTAGAGATGTTCTTGATTTCCTGTTCGCGCTGTTCCGGGTCGCTATACATCGACAATACGCGCAAAACCAAATCCTTGTCCTGGATGTTCGACTTTGAAACCAATTCCTGGAAGCCTTCCCAGTCCTCAGCCGTATATTTGGCATCCACCGGGGCTTCGACATTCATGTCCTTCAGTTCCTTGGCCAGATACTTGTCCGTGTTCTTTTCACGCCTTTCGGCCAAGCCGGTGTTCAGATCAATGCCGCCGTCGGGAGAGGCATAAGCCTGTATTTCGATGGCCACGTTCTGGTTCGGCGCGTCGTTGGCATTCTTCACCAGGTCTTTCCAGTCGGAGATTTCGTTTTTGCTCAATTCCTTCGAGCGGACTTCGGCCTGCTGGATCAGGAACATGATGCTTGCATCGTGAGCTTCCTTGATGATGCGCTGGAATTTGTCGGCCGCGATGGCAGCGTTGGCAGTGCCGGCATCAGCCAGGGCTGAAGTGGCCAATACGCCTTCGCCGATCTTTATGTCCGGCAATTTGACCGTCTTGAGCTTGATTTTCGCATCGAAAGTCAAGAACAATTCGGACTTCTTCATCTCAGGCTTGTAAGCGAAAGAAGACTGCATCGTCACGTTCGCACCCTCGCTGTAAGGGATGACCTGATTGTTACCTTTTACCTTTTCGCCTTGATAGGTATAGGCGGTTCCCCATGCTTCACCGCCCTCATAGCGCAATACCGGCGTGATGGTCACGACGGCTTTCTTGTTAAACCAATTGGCCGGAATGGTGGCATTGATAGTTACAGGAACTTTGCCACCGATAGCTTCCAGTGGTTGGGGCTCGGCCTTGATGTACTCTTCTGCCAGCGGTTTCAACTTGTTGGAGCAAGATGAAAAAGCTAAAACGGCTGCCATTAAAAAGAATGGCAATAAAAACTTTTTGTTCATAATTACTGTATGTTTAAAATGTTATAAATTGTTTTTGATTTCATTCAATATTCCTTTCACCTTAGCTGCAAAGCTAAAATATTTTTCTTTACATTGTTACTCGACGGGAATAAAATCGCAAGGATTAAGACTTATTAATATATCAACGCCTCTTTTTTCGCCTTTTTCCGCCTTTCGGGGCGGCTTTCCTTGGCATTGCGCCCAAGAACGCCGCCCCGGAATCCTTGTCCGGCGCGGACGGCAAAAGAGGCGCGTCTCTCCCGTGCCCGCATACGCCTCACGACAAACGCCCCAACGACTTCAGATAGGCCGTTTCCTGTATCTTGTAATTGGTCTGCGCCTCGATGAGGTTGCTGTAAGCCTCCTGCCACCGCGTCTGCGCGTCCAACAGGTCCACCAGCGTCTTCAACTGCTCCTGGTAGTTCAGCCGCGTGAGCCGCAGGGCCTCCTTGGCCTGGTCGAATGCCTTTTCGGCCGTCCCGATCAACTGGTAGGCATCTATCAGGCCGCGCTTCTGCTGCTCCACTTCGATGGCCATCAGCTCCTTGTTGTGCTCGTACAGCAACCGGCTGTTGGTGGCTTCCACCTTGGCTTTCTTCGCCTTCTTGTAATTCTCCCCGAAGTGGTAGAGGGGGATGCTGGCCGTGACCATCAGCGAGCCGCCCCCGTCCGAGTTGGTCTCGTCTCCCACCTTGATGCCCCCGTAGTAGGAATAACCGGCACTGAAGCCCACCGTCGGCAGATAGGATGCCCTCGATATTTTGACGTTCTGCTCCTTCTGCCGGATGTCTTTCTCCAGCAACTCCAGTTCCGGGCGGGCGGAGAAGTCGCTCTCCAACACCTCGGGAACCAACTTTTCCACAACAATGGCCGTATCCGTGGGCACGACATCGGTCTCAAACGGGACCCCTATCTTCTGGCACAACCCCAGCCGCGTCAGTTCCTTCCCCGTCAACGCCTGCTTCAACTGGTACTCCACCTGGCTCCGTTCGCTCTCGATGGTGAGCAGGTCGTTCTGCGTCGCCATTTCCACCGACACGCTCAGCTTCGTCTGTTCGAGCAGTTCATCCATCTGGCGCATGTAATCCTCCAAAAGTTTCACCTTCTGGCAGACGGACACATACAGCCAATAGGCCTCGTCGGCATCGGCCACCACGTCGGCGGTTTCCTTCCTCCGGTTCAGTTGGCTCATCTCCGCGCCGATCCGCGCCGACTTGTAGCCCGCCACGAGCTTCCCTCCGGTAAAGATCGGCTGCGACACGGATATGCCCGCCAGATACACGCCCTTCATGCTCAGATCCATCCCTTCCTGGATGGTATATTCCTTGGGCGAATAATAGACCCCCGCCATCCCGCTCACGTCGGGCAGGAAATTGGAGCGGGCAAGCTGCTTCTCGATTTCGGCATTCAAGAGGTCGTTGTCGGCCACCTGCAGCGTCCTGTTCGATTCGCATGCCATCCGGCGGCAGGCCTCGTTGGACAGTTCCAGACGTTCCTGGGCCCGCATGGCCGACGGCGACAGGACACTCCCCATACCTATTATATATATAAGAAACCTTTTCATCTTCGTTTTACTCCTCCTCTTTAGGTTTTGTGACTTTAAAGAACAACGCATAAAATACGGGCAACAGCATCAGCGTGATGATCGTGCCCATCGTCAGCCCCGCCATGATGGACACCGCCATCGAACCGTACATCGGGTCGGGAACGAGGGGCAGCATCCCCACGATCGTCGTCGCCGATGCCATGATTACCGGGTTGGAACGGGCCACCGTCGCCTGGATGACGGCATAATACGGATGCAGCCCCTCCTCCGTCAGCAGGCGGTTGATTTCATCCACCAACACGATCGAGTTCTTGATCATCATGCCCATCAGACCCGCCATGCCGATGGTCGCCATGAAGGTGAACGGCAATCCCGTCGCTATCAGCGCCGGCGCCACGCCCACGATCACGAACGGCAGGCAGATCAGGATCAGGATCACCTTGCGCCAGTCGTTGAAGAGCAGGAGCAACACCGTCAGCACGATGATGGCCGTCAGCGGGTAGTATTCGGCAAGCGACTCGTTGGACTCCGCCTGCTGCTTGATTTCCCCCATCCACCGCCTCGAATAGCCCGGCGGCAACTGGATCGCCTCGATCCTCTCCTGTATCTCCTTCTGCACCTTCACCGGCGAGGACCCGTGGTCGTAGTCCGGGTCGCACTCGGCCTCGATGGCCCTCATGCAGTCGTAGCGATAGACCGTCCCCTCTTCCCATTCGAGGTCCATGTCACTCGTCACGTTGCTCAGCGGCGAACTCTTGAACACCTCGTTTTCCACGTCCGAGGCCTTCCGGCCCCCGCTCAGCATCGCATCCATCTCCTTGTCCGAGAGGTTGACGTTCGGCATCGTCGTCCAGACCGGCACGTCGTGCAGGTCTTCTATCTTGCTCCCGTCGGCGTTGCGGATGCGCAGGTTGATGCGCACGATCTTGTCCTTGTCGTGCAACACGCCCACCGTCAGCCCGTCGGTCGCCGCCATCAGCGCGTTGCCCACGTCGCCCCGGTCGATGCCCACCTGCCGCCCGTCTATCTGACGGTAGGCGGCCACCAGGCTCTTGTTGCGCTCCTTCCAGTTGTTCTGGACCGATTGCGGGTCCACCGACTTGGCCTCCCGCATGATCTGTTCCGCTTCCGCGCTCAGGCGGCGCAAGACGGCGGGATCCGGCCCTTTGAACTGCACCTCCACCGTGTGGGACGTGCTGATCGAGAAGTTGTACCGCCGGGTGCGGATGTAGGCATCCGGATATTCCGCCCGCAGGAAGGCCCGCAGCCGCGGGATGACCCGGCTGCACGTGTTGAAGTCCTCGCAATCGACGAGCAGCTCCCCGTAGCAGTCGCCCCCGTCCGTCATCGGGCGGATCAGGCAGTAACGCGCCGGCGCGCTCCCCTGGCTCGCCGTCACCCGGTGTATCTCCGGGAACTTCTCCTTCAGCCGCCCCGTCATCTCCAGCAGGTCATGCCGCACCTTCTCCGGGTTCGTCTGAGACGGCATCCAGTATTCCACCACGAACTGGTTGTAGTCGAAATCCGGGAAATACAGGTTCTTCACGAAGCGGAACGACCACCCCGCCAATACCAGCAGCGACACCGCCACCGCCAGCGTCACCTTCTTGTTGTCGATCAGGAACGACGACATCTTCCGCACGAAGCGGTGGAGCGGCTTGTTCAGCACCTCGTTGTCACCGCCGTCGGCCCGCTTCGGGTTGCGCGGCGGAAGGAACGTCTTGGCGAACATCGGCACTTGCGTCATCGCAAGGAGCCAGCTCACCAGCAGGCTCACGCACAGCACCAGGAACAAGTCGTGCGCGTACTCGCTCGCCGAGCCCTGCGCCAGGAAGACGCACAGGAACGTGGACGACGCGATCGTCGTCGCCCCCAGCAGCGGGAAGGCCGTCTTGCGGCAGATGTTGAACAGGTACTTCTTCGGAGGGAGGCCGCGCCCCTTGTCAACGAGGATGCCGTCGAGGATCACGATGGCGTTGTCAACCAGCATCCCCATCGCGATGATGAACGCGCCCAACGAGATGCGCTGCAGCGTCGTGTCGAGCACCAGCAGGATGGGGAACGACGCGGCGATCGTCAGCACCAATCCCGAGCCGATGATCAGCCCGCCGCGGATGCCCATCGTGAACACGAGGGCGAATATCACGATCAGCACCGACTCGACCAAGTTCACCAGGAACGAATTGATGGCCTGCGTCACCTTGTCGGGCTGGAAGAACACCTTCTCCGTCGTGTAGCCCGCCGGGAGCGTCGTCATCAGCTCCTCCATGCGGGCCTCCACCCGCTCTCCCACCTCCGTCACGTTCACGCCCGGCTCGGCCGACAGCAGGATCGCGATGGCCGGTTTCCCATCGACCCAGAAGCCCTTGCTCTGCGGCTCCATGTAGCCCCGTTCCACCCGGGCGATGTCCCCGAGGCGTATCTGTTTCCCCGTCATCGTCTTGATGATGAGGTTCTCGATGTCCTTCTCGTCTTTCAACTGGTCGCCCACGTGCAGCTGGATGCGGTTGTTGCCCGCGTCGTATTTCCCCGCCTCGATGGTCTTCTGCGCCGCGTCGATCACGCTCATGATCTGCGTCGCCGTCGTCCCGTTGCGCGACAGGTTCTCCTTCGGCAGCGTGATGTTGATGCACTGGTCGCGGCTCCCGTAGAGCGTCACGCGCTTCACCCCATCGACGCCCAACAGGTTGCGCCGCAGGTACTCCGCGTAGGTCGTCATCTCCCGGTTGTCATACCCGTCGGCCTCCAGGGCGTAGAAGATGCCGTACACGTCCGACACGTCGTCGATGACCAACGGGGTGCTGCACCCCGCGGGCAGCTTCGCCGACACGTCGTTCACCTTGCGCCGCAGCAAGTCCCAGTACTGCTGTATCTGGCTCTCCGGCACCGTCATCTTCATCTCCACCGTTATCAGTCCCATGCCGCCCGACGACTCGCTCTCGATGTAGTTCACCTCCGGCATCGAGCGCAACGACTCTTCCAGCACCGAGACGGCCTCCAGCTCCACCTCGTGCGCGGTGGCCCCCGGATACATCACGACCACGTTGGCCTGCTTGATGCTGATCTCCGGGTCCTCCAGCTTCGGCATCTTCCCGTAGGAATAGACACCGCCTATGATGATGGCCGCCATCAGCGACCAGAACAGCGTCGGCCGCTTGATAAAATACTTGCTCAATTCCATCGCTCCGGCCGATTAAATGATTCCGCCCACGTTGCTCTCCGACGGGGCTTCCAATACTTCCACCTTTTCATTCTCCACCAGCGCCTTCACGCCCGCCTTCACGATGCGCTCGCCGCCGTCAAGGCCCTCGCTGATTTGCAGCGAGCCTCCCGGCAGCATGCCGTCAACCGTCACCGCGCGGCGGCTCACCGTCGAGTCGGCGTTGAAGACCCACACGTAGCTGCCCCCGTCGTCCGACTGGAAGACCGCGCTCTCAGGCACCACGTAAGTGCCGCGCACCGTCTCGCTGTTGCGGATGCGGATGTTCACCTCCACGTTCATGCCCGCCGTCAGCGCCGGCTGCGCCTCCTCCGGCAACGCGAACTTCACCTTGTACAGCTGGTTCCCGTCGGCCTTCTGCGTGATGCTGATCCACTTCAGCTCGAAACGCTTGCCGGGCCATTGCGAGCAGACGCAGTCGTAGCCCTCGAACTCGTCGCGCCGCACGTACATCGACGCCGGTATGTCCGTCTCCACCTCGAAATGGTTCACGTCCAGGAGCGTCACCACCGCCGTCCCTTCGCCGACCATCTCCCCCGCGCGGAAGTTCACCTGCTGGATGTAGCCGCTCACCGGCGCCTTCAGCGTCGTATATTCCAGGTCGAGGCGGCTCTGCTCCGCCGCGATGCGCAGCTCCTCCAGGCCCGCCGCGGCCTTCTCGTATTCGTTCCCGCTCACGCCGTTCTGTTGGAACATGCGCTCCAGCCGGGCCACCTCGTTCTTCGTCTGCTTGTAGCGCACCTCCGCCGCGTCGAGCGTCAGGCGGTAGTCTTTCGCGTCGAGCAGGGCGATGACCTGCCCCTGCCGCACGAAGTCGCCCTCCTTCACCGACACCTTCTCGATCGTGCCTCCCACGCGGAACCCCACACTGATTTCCTCCGACTCCTTCACGAAGCCCGAGAAATGTTTCGTCGTGGCATCCCCGTTCCGCTCGGGGACGGCCAGCCTCACATGAGGCAACTGCGGCTCCCGGTCCGCGCCTCCTCGGCACCCCGCCAGGCTCAAAGCCGCCATTAAGATAATTCCTGCATTCTTTTTCATGATGACTTTCTTTTTTGTGCTGCAAAAGTAAGCCTTCACCGACATTCGCATGAAGAATTTTTGCTCAATTGTTTTGCATATTTGCCGATACTGTTTGCATTTTGGGGAAAATGGGCCTATCTTCGCGCCGTCATTCATCCTTTTTTCCCGTTTTGGCATGAACCACGGCAAGAACATCACGCGCATCCAGATCTCGCAGATACACGGGCGGGCGGCCCAGGACCTCCTGCAGGACCAGTACCTCTTCTTCGACAACATGGACGAGGGGCTGAAGACGAACTGGCAGAAGACCACCGAACCCATCCTCACCGACGACCTCATCTCCATACACATCGTCCGCGGGACGCTCGTCATGGAGATAAACCGCGAGAACGTCGTCCTCATGGAAAGGCACATCATCTCCATCATGCCCGGCTCCGTCTTCCGCCTCATCGAAAACTCGCCCGACCTCGTCTATTTCGGCTTCGCCGCGCACATCGACCGCATCATGCAGATGCTCAAGAGCCTCCACATCGAGACGAGCCTCTCCGAGCGGAGCCAGTGCTTCTACAAGCGGCGAGGCAACATGCAGGCCGTCGCCGACAATATCAAAATCTTCAAGCTCATCAAGGCCGAACTCGCCCTCCCTCCCTACTGGGCGCAGTCTTTCGTCATCCAGCGTTACTGCGAGATCCTCACCCTCAAGGACTACGAGCTTTACCGCGAATCCATGTCCGAATCCGCCGCCGCCCCCGCGGGCAACACACGCCGCGACGAGATCTTCCGCCTCTTCCTCCGCCTCCTCGAGGAGAACTACCTCACCGAGAAAAGCACCGCCTTCTATGCCTCCAAGCTCTGCATGACGCCCAAGTACCTTTCTTCCGTCATCAAGGAGCAAAGCGGGAAGAGCTGCTCCGCCTGGATAGACGAGTACATCTCCCTCAACGCCCGCTCCCTCCTCAAGGAAAGCACCCTCAGCATCAAGCAAATCAGCTACCGCCTCGGCTTCCCTTCCCTGAGCGTCTTCGGGCGCTTCTTCAAGCGCGTGAACGGCATCACGCCGAAAGCCTTCCGCAACCGCGAGGAAATCTGACCTTATCCGCCCGCAAACGGCAGCTTTTT
>CAYRFT010000046.1:0-8572 GCA_964423585.1 uncultured Parabacteroides sp.
GTCCAAATAGTAATAAATGATAAAATTGCAGGGGAAAATATGGTCCAAATAAATATATTTGATACAAATTCGGGAAAACGGGGGCGCGCCCGCCTGCCGGGAGGGGGTTTCGGAGGCCTGCGGGACGGCCTCACGCCTTGCCGGCCGGCTTTGCATCCCGTATAAATGGGAGAGGGGTAATTGCAAAACCGCCCGGAATGATTACCTTTGCGGCGCGACGGGGGAACCCGTGGCCGCGGCAATCCGCGTCAAACGTGTAAACAGAAAAACAATGATCGAACTGCGCGACATCAACAAGACATACTTCAACGGGGCGCCCCTCCATGTCCTGAAAGGCATCAACCTGGACATCGGGAGGGGAGAGATGGTCTCCATCATGGGAGCGTCGGGGTCGGGGAAATCGACGCTGCTGAACATCCTCGGCATCCTCGACACATACGACACGGGGACGTATGCCTTGAACGGGCAATTGATCAAAGGCTTGAGCGAAAGCCGGGCGGCCGGACTGAGGAACCGGATGATAGGGTTCGTCTTCCAGTCGTTCAACCTGATCTCGTTCAAGAATGCCGTGGAGAACGTCGCGCTTCCCCTTTACTACCAGGGCGTCTCCCGCAAGAAACGGAATGCCATGGCCATGGATTACCTGGACATGGTGGGGCTGAGGGACTGGGCGGAACACATGCCCAACGAGATGTCGGGCGGGCAGAAGCAGCGTGTGGCCATTGCCCGTGCCTTGATAGCCAAGCCGCAGGTCATCCTGGCCGACGAACCCACCGGCGCGTTGGACAGCAAGACGACCGTCGAAGTGATGGAATTGCTGCGGAGCGTCAACAAAGAGGGCATGACGATGGTCATCGTCACGCATGAGAAGTCGGTGGCCGACGCGACCGACCGCATCATCCGCCTGAAAGACGGCTTGATCTCAAACGCGGGAGAAGGGGAGGGCCATGTTTGAATTCGATGAGTTCAGGGAGATTTGGAACACTATCAGGCAGAACAAGCTCCGCACGTTCCTGACGGGGTTCTCCGTCGCGTGGGGAATCTTCATGCTGATCATCATGCTGGCGGCCGGGAACGGGCTGCGGAACGGCGTGATGCACAACTTCCGCAATATGTCCATGAACAAGGTCGAGGTCTGGAACGGCTATACCAACAAGCCGTGGAAAGGGATGCAGTCCGGGAGGACCATCCGCTTCAAGGAGACGGACCTGCCCATACTGAGGAGCCGGTTCAAGGAAATCGGCCTGCTCTCGGCCAGTGTTTCGCACAGCGACACGCTCTACGTCGATGAGGAATTCATCAGCGGTGAAATGCAGGGCGTCTTTCCGGACCATGCCCGAATCAATTACGTGAACGTGGACTTGGAGAACGGGCGCTTCATCAACGAGCCGGACATGCGGGAGAAGCGCAAGGTCATCGTCTTGAGCCCGCGCATGGCGGAAGTGCTTTTCCCCGGGAAGAACGCGCTGGGGCGGTACATCAAGGCGGGGAAACTGATGTGGCAGGTCGTCGGCATCTACAACGACGACGAGAAGAGCAACAACGCGCCCGCCTACATCCCGTTCACGACGGCCCGCAGCCTGTATAACAAGGGATACGGGTTCGGCAGCTTCAGTTTTACTTTAAACGGGGTCGTCAGCAAGGAGGCGAACGAAAAGTTCGAGAAAGACTTCCGGGAGCTGATGTCGCGGCTGCACCGGTTCGACCCGACAGACACCAACGCCGTCGGCATGTGGAACACGGGCGAGTCTTTCCGCATGATGAACAATGTCATGAACGGCATCGCCCTGTTCATCTGGATAGTCGGCATCAGCACCTTGATTGCCGGCATCGTGGGCGTAAGCAACATCATGCTGATAACGGTCAGGGAGCGGACGAAAGAGTTCGGCATCCGGAAAGCCATCGGGGCAAGGCCGTCGTCCATCCTCCGGCTGATCATCACCGAGTCGATCTTGGTGACGGCCGTCTTCGGTTACGTCGGCATGCTGGGAGGAATCGGCCTGGCCGAGTTGGTCAACAGCGGCATGGAAGCCGCCGGCGTAGGGGAGGACGCGGGAGAATTGGGAACCATTTTCCTCAACCCGACCGTGAATTTGAATATTGCGCTGGCTGCGACGCTGCTGATAGTCGTCGCGGGCGTGCTGGCCGGTTATTTCCCTGCCCGGAAGGCCGTCGGCATCAGTGCCATCGAAGCCATGAGGGCCGAATAAAAGAAAGAAGGAGGGGCAAGGCATGATTCTAATCGACAGAGACAGATGGATTGAGATATGGGTGACCATCACCCGCAACAAGACGAGAAGCCTGCTGACCTGCTTCGGCGTCTTTTGGGGAATTTTGATGCTGATCCTGCTGCTGGGGGCGGGGACGGGGCTGAAGAATTCGGTCTTGGAAGGAACGAAAGGCATAGCCACCAACTCCGTCTTCTTCTACACCGACAAGACAGGCGTTTCTTACAAGGGATTCAACAAAGGGAGAAGCTGGAACTTGCGCAGCCGCGATGCCGCCGCCATCCGGAAGGAAGTGGAAGGAATCGACCACATCGCCCCGATAATCTTCGGAAGCAGCAGCAACAACAAGAATGTGGTGTACGGGCAGAACAGCGGCTCTTATCAAACGAAAGGCATCACCCCCGACTATTTCTTCATCTGCACGCAGGACATGTTGTTCGGCCGCCCGCTCAACGCCATCGACGAGAAAGAAAGGCGGAAAGCATGCGTCATCGGCACGGATGTTTACGAAACGCTTTTCCAAAGCGGGAATCCGTGCGGGAAATATATCCGGGTTGACGGGTTGTATTATCAGGTTGTCGGTGTGTCCAAAGCGAAATCGGACAATATAACCATCGGGAGGCGGGACTCCGAGAGCGTGTTCATCCCGTTGAGCACCTTGCAGCAGAGCATGAACATGGGCGACAAGATTTTCTTGCTGGCCGTCAGCATCCTGCCCGGGCACGACGTGGAAGCCTTCATCCGGCAGGCCAAGCAAATCATTTTCCGGCAGAATGAGATCGCCCCGGACGACCCGCAGGCTTTGGGGCTCGTCAACGTGGCCGAGATATTCCATACCTTTTATTTGCTGTTCATCGGCATTGACACGCTGATTTGGATTGTCGGCTTGGGCACTTTGCTGGCGGGCATCATCGGCGTAAGCAATATCATGTTGGTGACGGTGAGGGAAAGGACCCGGGAAATCGGTGTCCGCCGGGCATTGGGTGCCAAGCCGTTCGACATCATTTCGCAGGTGATGAGCGAGAGCCTCTTGCTGACGGCAATGGCGGGGTTCCTGGGATTGAGCTGTGGCGTGTTCCTCTTGGATTTCGTCAACCGTATCCTGACCGCCACGCCCAACGAAGATATCGTGATCAAGAATCCGGGGGTTGACATGCAGACGGCCGTGGCCGCTTCCGTCGTCCTGTTGGCAAGCGGGCTGTTGGCAGGCTTGATTCCGGCATGGCGGGCCTTGCAGATCAAGGCAATCGATGCGCTGCAGGAGGAATAAAGGCGCGAAAAACATAAAAAGACATAAAACACAAGACAGAGAAAGGTGAAAACTAAAAACAAGACGGATATGAAGAACAGGATCGTGAAAAAGATTATGAGGACGCTGCTGCTTGCCATTGTCTTCGCCGCCGTGGCCGGGACGTTCTACTTCCTTTGGCAAAAGGCGCAGCCGGTGGTTACGGTGTATGAAATCGTGACACCGGTTATCGGGGACGTGGAAACGAAGGCCGTGGCGACGGGAAACGTGGAGCCCCGCTACGAGGTGGAAATAAAGCCGCAAATCTCAGGCATCATCGCGGAATTGAAGAAGGAAGCCGGCCAGATGGTGAAGCAGGGCGAAATCATCGCCACCATCGAGGTAATCCCGGAGATGGTGCAGTTGAACAGTGCCGAATCGCGTGTCAACCTGGCGGAAATTTCCCTCAAGCAGGTGGAGGAAGTCTATAAGCGGGACGAACAGCTTTTCCGGCAGGGCGTGATCGCGCAGGAGGAGTTTGAGACCAGCAAGGCGAATTACCAAAAGGCCGTGGAAGAGCGCAACACGGCGCAAAGCGAACTGGAGATCGTGCGCGACGGCATCGCCAAAAATTCCAACGTGAGCAGCACGACGCAGATACGCAGCACCATTACCGGCATGATCTTGGACATTCCCGTGAAGGTGGGCAACTCGGTAATCCAGGCTAACAACTTCAACGACGGGACGACGATCGCCTCCGTGGCCGACATGAGCGACATGATCTTCAAAGGGAAAGTGGACGAGACCGAAATCGGCCGCATCCACGAGGGAATGCCCATCGAGCTGACCGTCGGGGCGATGGAAAGCCGCAAGCTGGACGCGCAGCTGGAATACGTTTCGCCGAAAGGCGTCGAAGAGAACGGGGCCATCCAGTTTGAGATCAAGGCGGCCTTGCAGGTGCCGGAGGATGCCTTCATCCGTGCCGGTTACAGTGCCAACGCCGAGATTGTCCTCAAACGGGCCGACGGCGTGCTGACCATTCCCGAAAGCACGGTCGAATTCAATGGCGACACGGCCTTTGTTTATCTGTTGAAGCAGGAGAGGCCGGAGCAGGTGTTCGAAAAGAAGCAAATCGAGGTGGGGCTGTCCGACGGCATCAACATCGAAGTCAAAAATGGGCTGGATGCGGGAACGAAGATTCGCGGTGCCGCCGTCCAGCCGGAAAAATAACCGTCAAGCACAGCCATGTCATGAAACGATTGATCTTATCGGCGGGAATTTCCGCCTGCCTGCTCCCTGCTCCCGCATGGAGCGGCGAACCGGCCAAAGCTTGGTCGCTTGAAGAATGTATCCGTTACGCGATAGAGCATAACATCGACTTGAAGCAACGCCAACTCGACCACGACAACAAGAAGGTGGATCTGCATACCAGCAAGTACAGTTGGCTGCCGGATTTGAACGCCAATATCGGGCAGAACTTCGATTTCGGTTATTCTCCTTCGGAGACGGGCGTGCTCGTGGCGCAGAACTCGGCCAACAGCTCGGCTTCCATTTCCTTGTCGATGCCGATTTTCGACGGGCTCAAGATACCAAACGACATAGCCGCCAAACGCCTGGACTTGCAGGCCGCCGTCGAGAACCTGAACAAGGCGAAGGAAGATTTGTCTGTCAATATCGCCTCGTATTATTTGCAGGTCCTTTACAACAAGGAGATGGAGAAGATTGCCGAACTCCAGTTGACCTTGAGCCGGGAGCAAATCACGAAGACGGAAGCCATGGTGAAAGCCGGGAAAGTCCCGTTGTCGCAGCTCTACGACATCAAGGCGCAGGCTGCCAACGACGAAGTGTCGCTGACAGAAGCCCGCAACGATGTCAAACTGGCCTTGCTGGACCTGGCCCAGAGCCTGGAGCTGGAACGGGACGGGGCGGAATTTGATATCGTCACGCCGGCAACGGACAATGCGGTCGATGCCTACATGGGCAGCATCATCCCTCCGGAGGATATTTACCAACAGGCGGTGGCATTCAAACCGCAAATCAAAGAGCAGGAGTATCTGTTGGAAAGCATGAAGAAGCAATTGAAGGTGGCCCAGTCGTATTATTATCCTAAACTTAACTTCGGGGCCAGCTATTCCAACGGCTATTACCATTATTATACCGGGGATGTGAAGATGCCCTCTTTCTCTGACCAACTGGCGCAAAACGGGCGCAAGACGATCGGTTTCTCTTTGAGCATCCCTCTCTTCAACCGTTTCCAAGTGCGGAACAGCGTGCGGCAAGCGCGTATCGGCATTCACAATCAGGAACTGATGATGGAGAATGCCAAGAAGACGCTCTATAAGGAGATTCAACAGGCCTACTACAACGCAACCGCCGCGCAGGAGAAATACCTGGCATCTGACAAGTCCGTCAAGGCAAGCGAAGAGGCGTTCAAGTATGCGGAGGACCGGTACAATGCCGGGAAGAGCACGGTGTTCGAATTCAACGAGGCAAAGACCAACTACGCGAAAAGCCTGGCCGAGCAGGCTCAGTCCAAATACAACTTCATTCTCCGTGCCAAGATCCTGGATTTCTACAACGGCACGCCGCTGAAGCTGTAGCCGTCCGTTTTCCGCTTATGCCATTTCTATCTTTACGCAGATGGGCAGCTATGCAGATGTCATACTCCCGCTTCCGCTGGAGAATCAATATACGTACCGGGTCCCGTCGGACTTGGAGCCGTTGGTGGTGCGGGGCAGCCGTGTGATCGTGCCTTTCGGGATGAAGCGCTTTTACACGGCTATCGTCACGGATGTGCATGAACGCCCGCCGCAGGCGGACTACGAGATGAAGGAGATCTTCTCGGTCTTAGACGCGATGCCTGTCTTGCGCCGCCCGCAGTTGCGTTTCTGGGAGTGGATCGCCTCGTATTATATCTGCAAGCTGGGCGATGTCTATAAGGCGGCTTTGCCTGCTGGCTTGAAACTGGAAAGCGAGACGACGGTCACCTGCAATCCCGACTTCGAGGCGGACGCGCCGCTGAAGCCCAACGAGCAGGCGGTGTTGGATGCCTTCGGGCGGAATGCGGCGAAGCTGACGGTCTCCGAGATAGAGAGGAAGACAGGCTTGCGGAACATCGTCCCGGTCATCGCATCGCTGATGGGGAAAGGCGCGGTGGGCGTGAGCGAGGAACTGAAGCAGGGCTTTGTCCCCAAGACGCAGACTTATATCCGGCTGCATCCCGGCTGGGCTTCCGAAGCACGGCTGCAGGAGGCTTTCGATGCCGTGAAGAGGGCGGCGAAGCAGGAGCGGCTGCTGGTCTGCTTCCTCGACTTGACCCATGCCCTGAACCCGGTGTTGAGGCAGGAGGTCTCGAAGAAGGAATTGCTGGAAAAGAGCGGACAGAACGCTGCCGTCCTGAAGGGGCTGTTGGACCGGGGTATCTTGCAGTGCTATGAGAAGAGGGTCAGCCGCCTGCAATCCCGGATGTGCCGTCTGGAGGAACCGCATGCCCTGACCGGCGGGCAGCAGGAGGCGTATGGGAAGATCCTGGATGTGTTCGGCGAAAAGGATGTCTGCCTCCTGCACGGGGTCACGTCGTCGGGCAAGACCGAAATCTATATCCACCTGATACGGCAGGTGCTGGAGAGCGGGAGGCAGGTGCTCTACCTCTTGCCCGAGATTGCGATTACGGTCCAGATAACCGACCGCCTGAGCAGGGTCTTTGGCGACAGGTTGCTCGTCTATCATTCCAAGTTCTCTGACAGCGAGCGGGTGGAGGTGTGGAACAAGCTGTTGCATGCCAAAGGGCCGATGCTGGTGTTGGGCGTGCGCTCCTCGATCTTCTTGCCGTTCGGCAGCTTGGGATTGGTCATCGTGGACGAGGAGCACGAGACGACCTACAAGCAGCAGGACCCGGCTCCCCGCTACCATGCCCGCAACGCGGCGATTGTCCTGGCACGGATGCACGGGGGCAAGGTGCTGCTGGGTTCTGCCACGCCTTCGATAGACTCGTATTTCAACGCCATCACGGGCAAGTTCGGCTTGGTGGAACTGCCGGTCCGCTACGGGGAGGCTTCGCCGCCGGAGATGATCGTGGCGGATGTGCGCGACTTGAAACGGAGGAAGCTGATGAAAGACACGCTCTTCTCGCCTGTCTTGGTGGAGAGGATGCGCCGTGCGCTCGAAGAAGGGCAGCAGGTGATCTTGTTCCAGAACCGGCGTGGCTTTGCGCCGATGCTCGAATGCAAGGACTGCGGATGGGTCCCGCGCTGCCGGCATTGCGACGTGAGCATGACGTTCCACAAGCTGCAGCGGAAGCTGGTGTGCCATTATTGCGGCTATGCCGTCAACGTCCCGGCGGAATGCCCCGAATGCCATTCGTCGGATATTCGCCCGCATGGCTTCGGCACTGAGAAAGTGGAGGAGGAGATAGCCTCGCTCTTCCCCTCGGCGCGGACGGCCCGCATGGATTTGGACACGGCGCGCACCCGCTCGGCGTATGAACGGATCATCGGTGATTTCGAGAAGCAAAAGACGGATATCCTCATCGGCACGCAGATGGTCTCGAAAGGCTTGGACTTCAGCCATGTCGGGGTGGTGGGCATCCTGAATGCCGACGGGTTGATGAATTACCCGGACTTCCGCGCGCACGAGAGGGCTTTCCAACTGATGATGCAGGTGAGCGGGCGGTCCGGGAGGAGGGACAGGCAGGGCGTGGTGGTCTTGCAGACTTCGCAATCCGCCCATCCGCTGATCCGGATGGTGGAGCGGCGGGCCTACAAGGAGATGGTCGGCTGGCAACTGGCGGAACGGCGCATGTCCCATTACCCGCCTTACTACCGTTTGATTATCCTCGTGATGCGGTCGAAGAACCCGGAGGTGCTCGACGGGCTGGCGCGCCAGTATGCCGAATGCCTGCGCCGGCGGTTGGGAGACCGTGTGCTCGGCCCTGCCGCGCCGCCGGTTTCCTACGTCCAGTTGCTCCATATCCGCAAGGTCATGATAAAAATAGAGGTTGCCGCTTCCGTCCCGCAGGTACGCGATATTTTGGAATCGGTGCAACAGGAAATGCGCCTGTGCCCGGAGTCGAGGCAGTTGCTGGTGCATTACGACGTGGATCCCCTGTGAGCATACA
>CAYRFT010000047.1:0-8400 GCA_964423585.1 uncultured Parabacteroides sp.
GCGGCATGTCTTTTTTATGCGTGTGGAAATTCTTATTTTTGTGCCCGACAAACAAGCCAAGCATGAACTATAAGATAAAATTTCCGGGGACGGGGATGAAGGCGGTTGTCCGGCTGCCTTCGTCAAAAAGCATCTGCAACCGGGCGTTGATATTGAACGCGCTCAGTGGCAGCCCCTGTCCTGTACAAAATCTTTCAGACTGCGATGACACGGCTGTCCTGGCAAAGGCCTTGAATTCGGAGACCCGTGACGTTGACATCCGGGCGGCGGGCACGGCGATGCGTTTCCTGACGGCCTTCTTGGCAAGAGCCGAGGGCGAATGGACCCTCACCGGGACGGAGCGGATGAAGGACCGCCCGATCAAAATATTGGTGGATGCCCTGAATGCCGTGGGCGCCCGCGTCGAGTATATGGGGAAAGAAGGCTTTCCGCCGCTGCGTATCCGGGGAAGCGCGTTGCAAGGCGGGGAAATATCCTTGCCGGGAGGCGTGAGCTCGCAATATGCCTCGGCCCTGTTGATGATAGCTCCCTTGATGGAGAAAGGCTTGGTCCTCCATTTGGAAGGGGACATGGTTTCAAAACCTTACATGCGGCTGACCCTCCAATTGATGGAACGGTTCGGCATCCGATCCGAATGGGAAGGTCCGACAATCCGGGTGTCCCCTCAGTCGTATCGCCCCGTTCCTTTTACCGTGGAATCCGATTGGAGCGCGGCTTCATACTGGTATGAGATGGCGGCCTTGTCGCCCCGGGCGGAGATCCGGTTGGAGGGACTGTCTGGACAGAGCCTGCAAGGCGATGCCGCTTGTGCGGGGCTGTTTGCCCGGCTGGGTGTCGGCACCTCCTTTGTCACGGACGGTGTCGTGCTGAAAAAGACCGGGAAGGCGGTGCGGAAATTGATATACGATTTCGTGGACGAACCGGATTTGGCGCAAACGTTCGTGGTAGCCTGCGCCGGGATGAATGTCCCTTTCCGTTTTTCCGGGCTGCAAAGCCTGAAGATCAAGGAGACAGACCGGATAGAAGCCTTGAAACAGGAATTGCGCAAGGCAGGCTATGTGTTGAAAGAAAGCTGCAACAGCATTCTGGAGTGGGATGGCGGACGATGCGAGGCGGAAGAGAACCTGCGGATAGCAACGCATGAAGATCACCGGATGGCAATGGCTTTTGCCCCGTTGGCCTTGATCCGCCCGGCAGGAATCGAGATTGAGCATCCCGAAGTCGTCAGCAAGAGTTATCCCCATTATTGGGAACATCTGGCAGGGGCGGGTTTCCAAATAGAAGAAAGGACAAAATGAAACATACATAAGCCATGTGGTATATCCTGTCAAGTCTGGTCGTGTTAGGCGTCATTGCCGCCATTTGCGGTCATTTCCGCAACAAGAAATTGCAGAAAATGCTGGAACGCGGCGAAATTGCCGAAATACCGGGACCGCAAGAAATTCCGGAAGGATGTTGCGGCCGGCATGAAGTGTGTGAACGGGATAGCTTGTTGGCCGCTGTCAGCAACGCCATTGAGTACTACAATGACGAGGAACTTGATCGCTTTAAGGGCGTAGAGCCGGACGCATACGATGAATCGGCAATAGATGAATTCCGGGAGGTCCTTTTTACTTTGCGGGAGGTTGAGGTGGCCGGATGGCTGCGCAGTTTGCAACTGCGCGGCGTTTGCCTGCCGGAAGAACTGAAAGACGAGGCTTTCCTGATTGTCGGCGAACGGCGCATTCATTAAATTAAATAAGGTAAGGGAAAGATGGAATTGTTTCAATATGCTTTTTTCCAATATGCCCTGTTAGGCAGCTTGTTTACGGCCATCGCTTGTGGAATCGTGGGAACATACATTGTTTCCCGGCGTTTGGTATTCATTAGCGGAGGGATTACCCACGCCTCGTTCGGCGGTTTGGGACTGGGCTTTTATGCCGGGATAAACCCGATTGTTTCAGCGATGCTGTTTACCATCCTTGCAGCTATTGGAGTCGAATGGGCAAGCAAAACCCAACAAATACGGGAGGATTCCGCCATAGCGGGCGTTTGGTCGTTAGGCATGGCTTTGGGTGTGATCTTCATCTTTCTGACACCGGGCTATGCCCCGGACCTCTCGGCTTATCTCTTCGGGAATATCCTGACCATGATGCCGGCTGATATTGCCGCAAGTGCCGTTTTGTCGGTTGTCGTCCTTTTGTCGTTTGGCATTTTTGCCCGGGAGATCATTTACGTGGCTTTCGATCCGGCCTTTGCCAAGACGCAGCTATTGCCTGTGCGATTGATAGAGTATCTGATGATGTGCCTGATAGCCGTAACCATTGTATTTGCGATTCGCATGGTAGGGATTATGTTGCTGATGAGTTTGCTGACGTTGCCTCAAATCACTGTCAACCTGTTGACGCCCGATTTCCGCAAGATTATGTGGGGCAGTGTCCTGATCGGTTTTGCGGGTTCTGTTGTTGGCTTGTTCCTATCCTACTATCTGAATATTCCTTCAGGGGCTTTTATCATCCTGGTACTGGTGCTGTTCTTTTTGGCGGCAAAGGCAATAAAAGTTTTCCTGATACGTTAATATATACGCATTTGCTTCAGAGAAGTCGTTAGTCGTTTGCATTTTGAAGAAAGGTCTTTATTACATAGTCGCTTTGCTCGCGGTCTCGTTTTTTTGGTCGTGCAGCACAAAGAAAAATACCCGGTTCAATCGTTTTTATCATGCGTTGAATTCCCGTTTTAATATCTATTATAACGGAAAGACTTCGTTTGACGAGGCTTTGTCGTCAATGCAGAAAGGATACAAGGAGAATTATTCGGATATGATTCTGATGTATCCGATTAGCGCACAACCGAAAGAAAAAGCGGAGACCGGTGGCCCTTTTGACCGTGCCATAGAGAAAAGCAACAAGGCAATCAAACTGCATTCCATTCAGTCAAGGCCTAAGAGGAAAGCGGGCTGGCGGAACGACCCGGAACAAGTCAAGTGGCAGAATCAGGAAGAATACAATCCGTTCCTGAAGAAATGCTGGATGCTGATGGGGGAAGCCCAGTTTTACAACGCCGACTTTCTCCAAGCTTCCGCGACCTTTTCTTATATTGCCCGTCATTACAAAGAAGATGAAGAAATAGTCGCTTCAGCCAAGCTCTGGCAGGCTCGTTGTTATGCGGAGATGGGCTGGAATTACGAAGCGGAAGATATTTTGGGGAAACTGAATACGAACGGCATCCCGAAGAAATGTTTGAACCAATATGCGGCTGTTTATGCGGATTATTTGATCAAGAACCGGCAGTTTGAAGATGCCATTCCTTATATGCAGACGGCGATCAAGGCCGAAAAGAACCGCTTGCAACGAAGTCGGATGCGGTACTTGCTCGGACAAATGTATGCTTCCCTCGAAATGAACGGTATGGCATACAATACCTTTGCCAAGGTGATACGTTCCAATCCTCCGTATGAGCTGGAATTTGCGGCGCGCATTCGTCAGACGGAAGTCTTTTCGGGCAGCGATTACCGGAAGGTGGTGAAACGACTGGAACGGATGGCCAAGAGCCAAAAGAATAAAGATCTGCTGGACCAGGTGTATTATGCTTTGGGCAATGTTTATATGAGCCGGGAAGATACGGCGAATGCCATTAAGAATTATGAGTTAGGGGTCGAGAAAAGCACGCAAAACGGACTGGACAAGGCCCTTTGCCAAATCAGATTGGGGGATTTGTATTTCGAGAAACGTGATTACATAAAGGCGCAACCGAACTTCAGCGGTGCTTTGGCCGGAATTCAGAAAGAATACAAGGATTACGAACGCATCTCAAAGCTGTCGGCCGTGTTGGACGAATTGGTCGTTCATGCAGAAGCGGTCCATTTGCAAGATAGCCTGCAGACCTTGGCCAGGATGCCGGAGAAAGAACGTTTGGCTGTCATTGATAAAATCATCGAGCAAGTCATTGAAGAGGAAAAGAAGGCACAGGAAGAAACCGAAAAAGAGGCTTTCTTGGCGGAACAGAGTGCCAAAGGGACAGGAATCAACCGTCCGGGCACGGAAGCAAATGCGGCTGCATTGCCTGCGGCATCGGGAAGTTCTTCCTTCTATTTCTATAATCCGCAAGCCGTGGCGCAAGGCAAAACTCAGTTCCAAAGGAAATGGGGTCGTCGTCCGTTGGAAGATGACTGGCGCAGACGCAAGAAAACACTCACGACATTTGAAGACCCGAATGACATGGACGAAGAGACCGCCCAGGAAGGAATGGAGGATGAACAATCGCAGGAGCTGGCTGACGGTGGCGAAGGCGATACCTCTTCTGTCGTGGTTTCAGACGATCCGAAGTCGCGCGAATATTATTTGCAGCAACTTCCGATGACCCCGGAAGACATAGAGGCTTCGAACATAATCATTGAGGATGGCCTGTATAACATGGCCGTGATTTATAAGGACAAGCTGGAGGACCTGCCGCTTTCGATAGAAGCCTTTCAGGATTTGGAAAAACGTTTCCCGGACAATTCGCACCTGATGGAAAGTTATTATCAGGTTTATTTGATGGCTTTGCGTTTGAAGGATGTCGGATTGGCGGAAGAGTATAAACGGAAAATGACGGACAAGTTCCCGGAAAGCGATTACGCCGTGGCAATCTCCGATCCGAATTATGAATATAATATCCGGATGATGGATGTGGTGCAGGATTCGATTTATGAGCAAACCTATGAACGGTATTTGGCGGAAGATACTTTTGCCGTGCGGCGGAATTTCCGGATGGTCGGCGAGAAATATCCGTTGGCAAAGCTGTTGCCGAAGTTCATGTTCCTGGATGCGCTGACTTATGTGCAGGCAGGCGATGCCGAAGGATTTAAGCAGGCATTGAAGGCCTTGCTGGACAAATATCCTTCGGAAGATGTATCGGAACTTGCCGGCGAAATGCTGAAAGGTGTTTTGCGGGGCCGCCAGATGGTGCAGGGCGGCGTTAGGGGAATGACATGGAACCTGCGTTTCGGAACAGCGGAGGACGGCTCGTTGTCGGCCGCCGATTCTGCCAGGACGTTTAAGGACGGACAGAATGTCCCTTACCGGATGATCATGATTTATCCGACCGGATTGGTGGATCGCAACCAACTGCTCTTTACGGTAGCGGCCTACAATTTCGCCAACTTTATGGTGAAACAACTGGATATGTCGTTTGAGGAATCGGGCATCGCCAGCATTTTCGTCCTGAGCGGTTTCTATAATCTCGATGAGGCCTTGCATTATTATAGGATGATATACGACAAGGAGGGCTATGCTTCGGGCTTGGACAAAGCCATCGACATCTTGCCTATCTCGGAGGATAATTACGAGACGTTGATGCATGGCAAGACGCTGGATGAATACATCGCTTTCTTTGACGAGCATTTCCACGGGCAGTTGCCGGAGTTGGCAGCCCGTTGGGATGCCCGCAAGGAAGCCCAAGAGGAATCTCCCGATACGGAAGAAGCGGAAACGGAAGAGGCCCCGGCAGATACGGTTCCGGCAGTCAAGGAATCCGGGGAAGCGCCGGATGTGCAAGTGCCGCCGGCAGACACGTTGGCCGTGGATACGATCAGGCCTGTTGTCCCAGCGGATACGTTGTCTGTCCAAAAGCAACCTGTTCTGGAGGAACAGCCTTTGCCTGAAAAGGAAAGACCCGGATTTACGTCTCCTAAGCCGGAAAAAGACAAAGGCTTGACATTGGAGGACATCGAAGAGATCCGCCGTTTGCAGGCGGAAGCCGAAGAGATGCGGAAGGAAGAAGCGCGCCGGGCTTTTGAAGCCGAACAGGAGGCCGGGCAGGTAGAGCTGGAACTGAATGCGAAGATCCGGGCCGAAATCGAGGCGCAACAGCAGGCGGAGGAGGAAAAACTGCTGAAAGCGAAAGAAGAGCATGAACGGCAATTGGAAGCCGACCGAAAGGCGAAGCTGAAACAGGCCGATGCCGACCGGAAAGCGAAACTGAAAGCCCGTGAAGAGCTGCGTAAGGAAAAGGAACGCGCCTACAAAGAGCGGCTGAAGCAGAAGGAAAAAGAACGGAAAGAGAAGGAACGTGCCTACAAGCAGAAGCTGAAAGAACGGGAAAAAGCCCGCAAGGCGGAACTGAAAGCCCGCGAGGAGGCGCGTAAAAACAGAAGGAAATAAGGGAATGGTAGTAATAGACAGAAACGGGCAGGCGGAATGCCCGGAGGCTTTGGCCGCGACGATCGGATTTTTCGATGGCGTGCATTTGGGGCACCGTTTCCTGATAGGCCAGTTGAAGGAGGTGGCGGACGGGAGGGGCTTGCCTTCGGCCGTGATCACGTTTCGGACGCACCCCCGGACCGTCTTGCAGTCCGATTATCAGCCGGGGCTGTTGAATACCTGGGAGGAAAAGCTGGCGCAATTGGCCACGACGGGGGTGGATTATTGTTTAGTCCTCGATTTTACGCTGGAGCTGTCCCGTTTCTCGGCATCCGAATTCATAGCCGGGATATTGGCCGGGACGTTCCGGGTAAAGGCGTTGCTGATTGGTTACGACCATCGTTTCGGGCACGGGCGCGCCGAGGGGTTCGACCAGTATGCCGTGTATGGAAAGGCCTTGGGGATGGAAGTGATCCGGGCTTTGCCTTACGGGGACGGGCAGGCGGAAATAAGTTCTTCCGGAATCCGCCGGCTGTTGGCCGCAGGCGAAGTAAGACAGGCGGCTTCCCTGCTGTCTTACCTTTATTTCTTCAAGGGGAAGATCGTGAAGGGGCATCAGGTAGGACGCACGATAGGTTTCCCGACGGCCAACCTTTCGGTGGACGACCCCCGCAAGATCTTGCCGGGCAACGGCGTTTATGCCGTCTGGGCCCTCCTTTCCGGCAAACGTTACAAAGGCATGCTCTCCATCGGGAACCGGCCGACCCTCGGCGATGGGGGCAACCGCTCGATAGAAGTCCATTTGTTGGATTTTTCAGGCGATCTGTACGGTGAGGAGATCGAAATATCGTTCGCGTGCAAGATTCGCGACAACCGGAAATTCCCTTCCCTGCTCGCGTTGAAATCCCAGTTGGAAGAGGACCGCCGGGTCGTGTCCGGGTGCCTGGTTTAGGCAAACTCCGCTGGCTCATCCGAAGAACAGATAAGCCATGGCGATGGCAGCCGCCGCTCCTGCCAGGTCCGCCAGCAAGGCGCACGGGACCGTGTACCGGGTATTCCTGATGCCGACACTCCCGTAATAAAGGGCCACCACATAGAACGTGGTGTCGCACGAGCCCTGCACGACGGAAGACAGGCGTCCCACGAATGAATCCGCGCCATACGTGTTCATGGCATCGAGCATCATGCCGCGCGCACCGCTTCCGCTCAACGGTTTCATCAGGATGGTGGGAAGCGCTTCGACGAAGTCCGTGTTCAGTCCGAAGAAACCCGCGCAGGAACGGACCCCTTCAATCAGGATATCCATCGCCCCGGAAGCCCTGAATACCCCGATGCCGACCAGGATCGCCACCAGGTAAGGGATGATGGAAACGGCCGTCCGGAATCCTTCCTTGGCTCCCTCGACAAAGGCGTCATACACGTTCAGCCTTTTGCGCACGCCGCTCAGGATGAACCCGCAGATAATCGCAAACAGCAGGGTGTTGGCGAAAAGGGTGGAGCACAGGGACACCTGTTCTTGCGGCATCGAACGGAACAGCCAGACCGCCCCGCCGATCAACGCCGCCATGCCGCCGAAGAAAAGGAGCAGGTTCCGCTGCAGGATATTGATCTTCTGCCTGACGCAGACGGCGAGGATGGCCACCAGCGTGGAGGTGAACGTCGCCAGCATGATGGGCAGGAACACGTCCGAGGGGTTGGCCGCGCCCAGTTGCGCCCGGTACATCATGATCGTGATCGGAATGAGCGTCAGTCCGGAGGCGTTGATGCAAAGGAACATGATCATCGGATTGCTCGCCGTCCCTTTCTCCCGGTTCAGTTCCTGCAACTGCGCCATGGCTTTCAGCCCCATCGGCGTGGCCGCATTGTCCAAGCCCAGCAGGTTGGCCGACAGGTTCATGAAAATGGAGCCCGTCGCCGGATGGTTTTCCGGTATCTCCGGGAAGAGCTTGCCGAACACCGGCGAAGCCATCCGGGCAAATGCCTGAATCACGCCGCCTTTCTCTCCGATCTTCATGATGCCCAGCCAGAGGGACAAAATGCCCGTCAGCCCCAACGAAATCTCAAAACCTGTCTTCGCCGAGGCGAACGAAGCGTTGATGATCTCCGTAAAGACATCCGTGTCTCCCCAGAATGCCAGTTTGCAGGCGGCCACCGCAAAAGCTGTCAGGAAGAAAGCGATCCAAATATAATTCAATACCATGCGCGCTGTGTTTTAGGTGCCAAATATAAGAATATCTTTCCATTCCCCGCCCGTTTTTGGCGCGAGTTCGATGTTTCTTCCGGGGTCCCTCGGGAAAACCGC
>CAYRFT010000048.1:0-8253 GCA_964423585.1 uncultured Parabacteroides sp.
TCCCAGTCCAGGATCTGCCGTTTGCGTTCGGTGTTCCATCGGTAGCCGCCCAGGCTGCCGTCTTTGCGAAGGATCCGGTGGCAGGGGATGATCCAGCCGACCGGGTTCTTGGCGATGGCCGAGGCGACGGCGCGTACCGCCTCCGGATGCCCGATACTCCGGGCGATTTGTGTGTAAGAAGCCGTTTCGCCCTTGCGTACCTGCAAAAGGGCTTTCCAGACTTGCCTTTGCCAGTCGGTCCCGCAGAGGCAGACGGGGAGGGCAGGGGTGTCCGGGCTGGTTTCTTGCAGGAGAGGCAGCAGGGCTTGCGTTTCCCGGTGGCTTTCCGGCAGCAGCCTGGCTCCGGGCCAGGCGTTTCCCAGTTCTTCCAGTTGTTCGTCGAGGTTTCCGTCCACGAATGAAAGGCGGCAGATCCCGTCGGGCACGAATGCTGCCAGAATCGTCCCGAACAAGGATGCCGCACATCCGTAGGAAACGGTCAGTCCGCGGCAATAGGCGGGTCGTTCATCCGGACGAAGCTCCTTTATCCGGATGGCAATGGTATCTTTCATGCTTTATTTGATATAGGCTTCCATGAATTTCGCTTTCGGGGAAGGGGTGACGGTTACGGAACCGGTGCAGGCCGGGAACAGCACGGTACGGCCTTGGCGCATGCGGATTTCATGTCCGTTATCGTCTGCAACCAGCGCGTCGCCTTCCATGAAGACATATACGACGAACGAATCCAACCCTGCGTAATCGCGGGTCATGGCGGCATCCAAGTCGATCAGGTTCGTTGTGAAGTACCGGCAGTCCGCTAAGTTGACCGTGTCGTTCGGATGCGCCTTGTAATGTGTCCGGTAATCGGGATGCACGGTATAGTCGATGGCATCTTTTGCCAGTCCGGTATGCAGTTCGCGGGTGTTGCCGTTCTTGTCTTTCCGGTTGTAGTCGTAGATGCGGTAGGTGATGTTGCTTGTCTGCTGTATTTCGGCGATGAAGCAGCCCGCGCCGATGGCATGGACCCGTCCTGCCGGCAAGAAGAACACATCTCCTTCCCGCACGTCGTACCGCTTCAGCACGTCCATGAAGGTATTGTCTTGCACCCGCCTTACATATTCGCCGGCATCGATCTGCCGGGAGAAGCCCGAATAGAGGAAAGCGTGGGGGCGGGTCTTGATGACGTACCACATTTCCGTCTTCCCGAACGAGTTGTGGCGGGCCTTGGCCAGCTCGTCGTCGGGATGTACCTGGATGGAAAGGTTGTCGCGTGCGTCGATGAACTTGATCAGTAACGGGAAACGTGTGCCGAAACGCTCCATGACGTGCCCTCCCGACAACTCCTTGCCGTATGTCCGGATCAGTTCGTCGAGGGATTTGCCTGCCAATCCGCCTTCGGCCACGACCGAGCAGTCGCCTTCCACGTGGGACAGCTCCCAACTCTCCCCGATGCCTTCCTGCACGGGAGAGATGCCCTTGAACGGGCAGATGTCCGACCCTCCCCAAATCACTTTCTTCAGGATGGGCTCGAATGTCAGCGGGTACAGCTTATTTGTCATTTTTCCTGCTTTTTGAGGGTTGCCTTTTCCCTTCCTTGGGCGGTTTTTATCTTCCGCAAAACCATGGCGGAGCGCGCCGGCACATACAACTTCAGCCATTCTTTCTTTTCCTTCTTGTACAGAGGATCGAACTGGGTGAAATGGCGTATCGAATCGTTGTTCAGCCCGAAGCCCCCGAATTTCGGGTCGTCGGTGTTCAGCACGACTTCATATTCCCCTTTCGGGGTGAGGAAGCCATAGCCGGTAAACGATTTGTTGGGGTTGAAGTTGAAGACGAATATGAGGTCCTTGCGCATGTAGGCCAATATCTGGTCGCCGTCATTGTCCCATACTTTCCGTATCGGGGTGTCCTGGAAATTCCTGACGCTGCGGATCAAGGCCACCATTTCCCGGTCGAAGTCGCCCAAGTAGCGGTATTTCAAGTCCGGGTTGTCAACCAAATCCCATTGGCGGCGGGCATATTTGTACGACCAGCCGTTGCCTTCGCGCGGGAAGTCGATCCATTCCGGATGCCCGAATTCGTTTCCCATGAAGTTCAGGTATCCCCCGTTGATGGTCGAGGCCGTCACGAGGCGGATCATTTTATGCAGGGCCATGCCCCGTTCCACCATGATGTTATGGTCGTCCTTTTGCATGTGCCAGTACATGTCGGCATCGATCAGGCGGAAGATGATGGTCTTGTCGCCAACCAGTGCCTGGTCGTGGCTTTCGGCGTAGCTGATGGTCTTTTCGTCGGCGCGGCGGTTGGTCGTTTCCCACCAGACGGCCGAGGGGTGCCAGTCTTCGTCTTTCTTTTCTTTGATGGTCTTGATCCAGAAGTCGGGAATGTTCATGGCCATGCGGTAGTCGAAGCCGTATCCGCCGTCTTCGATCTTGGAAGCCAGGCCCGGCATGCCGCTCACTTCTTCCGCGATGGTGACGGCATGTTTGTTGACTTCGTGAATCAGCTTGTTGGCCAAAGTCAGGTAGGCTATCGCATCCACGTCCTGGTGGCCGTTGTAATAGTCCCCGTAGTTGCAGAAGGCCTCGCCCAGGCCGTGATTGTAGTACAACATGGAGGTGACTCCGTCGAAACGGAAGCCGTCGAATTTGTATTCTTCCATCCAGAACTTGCAGTTCGACAGCAGGAAATGGAGCACTTCGTTCTTCCCGTAGTCGAAGCACAGCGAGTCCCATGCCGGATGTTCGCGGCGTTCGTCCCCGTGGAAGTACAGGTCATGCGAACCGTCGAAACGCCCCAAGCCTTCCACCTCGTTTTTTACGGCGTGGCTGTGGACGATGTCCATGATGACGGCGACGCCCCGGCTGTGGGCCTCGTCGATAAGGCGTTTCAGTTCGTCGGGCGTGCCGAAGCGGGACGAGGCCGCGAAGAAGCTGCTCACATGGTATCCGAACGACCCGTAATAGGGATGTTCCTGGATGGCCATGATTTGGATGGCATTGTATCCGCCTTTTACGACGCGGGGCAGGACCTTTTCGCGGAATTCGTCATACGAGCCCACCTTCTCTTCGTTGGTGCCCATGCCGATGTGGCATTCGTAGATCATCAACGGGGACGTGTCGGGCTTGAAATGCTTGGTCTTGAACGTATAGGGGTGCTCCGGGTTCCATACTTGCGCGCTGAATATTTTGGAGTCGGGGTCTTGCACGACCCGGCGCGTCCAGGCCGGGATGCGTTCGCCGCACCCGCCGTTCCATTCGACCCGCAGCTTGTATAAGTCCAGGTGGTTCAGTTTCCCGTCCGGCAGGGCGATTTCCCATACGCCGTTTGCGATGGGGGCCAGCCTGTATTCCTCGCGTTTCTGCCAGCCGTTGAACGTGCCTGTCAGATAGACGGCGGTGGCGTGGGGAGCCCATTCCCTGAATATCCATCCCCGGTCGGTCTTGTGGAGGCCGAAGTACAGGTAGCCGGAAGCAAAATCGGAGAGGCTCATTCTCCCGTTGCCCGTCAGGCTCTTTTCTTTGTCCAATACGTATTGCCGGCGTCCTTCGATGGCTTCTTTGTATGGTTCCAGCCACTTGTCGTTTTTTATCAGATTTAGAGGTTCCATGTCGTTCTTGCTTGTTTAGTCGGTTGCAAAGGTAAATAAAAAAATGAGGATAACTCCTTTCATGCGGATTTTCTGTCGGGGCAATGGGGCAATGGGGCAATGTGGGAATGTGCTAATGTGCTAATTAGACAATGTGCCAATGGGGGGAATGGGGAATGGGAAAATGGGGCGGCGGGGAGTGGAAAATAAAAAAATTAGTTTATTTGCGTGCCGGCTTGTTTGTCGCGTTGAAAAAATCATTACCTTTGTTTACAAAATAAAACGAACAAAAATTGGTATGTCTATGGTCGATACAAAGAATTTTGTGAAAAAGGCAGAGGAGAAGATGGAATCTGCCATCCTTTATTTGGACGAACAGTTGGCGCGCATCCGTGCCGGGAAGGCGAATCCGAAGATTCTGGACGGGATACGGGTGCCTTATTACGGCAGCATGGCCCCGCTGAACAATGTGGCTTCCATCACCACGCCGGACGCGAAGACGATCGTCATCACGCCCTGGGAGAAGAACTTGATCAAGGATATTGAGAAGGCGATACTCGGCTCGCAGGTGGGCATCACGCCGGAGAACAACGGCGAGGTCATCCGGCTGGGCATTCCTCCGTTGACGGAAGAGCGCCGCCGCCAGTTGGCGAAGCAGTCGAAACAGGAGGCCGAAACGGCGAAGATAAGCATCCGGAATGCCCGGCGCGACGCCATCGAGGCCTTGAAGAAGAGCATCAAAGCCGACGGCGTCCCTGAAGACGTGGAGAAGGACGCGGAGGCGGAAGTGCAGAAAGTGCATGACAAGTTCATCAAGAGAGTGGACGAGCTTTATGCCGTCAAGGAAAAGGAAATAATGACGATTTGATGAAGGGCTTGGTCATTAAGAATACGGGCAGTTGGTACACCGTCTGCACGGACGACGGGAGATATGTCGAGAGCAAGATCAAAGGCAACTTCCGCCTGAAGGGTTTCCGTACCACCAACCCGGTGGCCGTGGGCGACCGGGTCGAGATAGAGGAGAACCGCGAGGGGACGGCGTTCATCTTCCGCATCGAAGAACGGAAGAACTACATCATCCGGCGCGCTTCGAACCTGTCCAAACAGGCGCATATCATCGCCGCCAACGTGGACCAGGCGATGCTTATCGTGACCGTCAACTACCCGATTACGACGACCATCTTCATCGACCGCTTCCTTGCCACGGCCGAGGCCTACAGGATTCCCGTCAAGCTGGTGTTCAACAAAATAGACCGCTACAAGGCCGACGACTGGAAGTACATGCAGGGGCTGATACACCTCTACACGGTCATCGGCTATCCGAGCGCGAGGCTGTGCGCCAAGACCGAAGAGGGGCTCGACGGGCTGAGGGAGGAGCTGAAAGGCAAGATTACCTTGCTCTCCGGACATTCGGGCGTGGGAAAATCGACGATCATCAACAAGCTGGTGCCGGGCGTGGACTTGCGGACGGGAGGCATCTCCGAGCATCACAACAAGGGGATGCACACGACGACCTTCTCGGAAATGGTGGCCTTGCCCGAAGGCGGCTATCTCATCGACACGCCGGGAATCAAGGGCTTCGGCACGATCGACATGGAAGAGGCGGAGATTTCGCACTATTTCCCCGAGATATTCAAGGTCGCGGCCTCGTGCAGGTTCAACAACTGCACCCACCGCCACGAGCCGGGATGCGCGGTGCTGCAGGCCGTCGAGGAACATGTCATCAGCGAATCGCGCTACAAGAGCTACCTGAGCATCCTCGAAGACAGGGAAGAAGGCAAATACAGGGAGGAATTCTGACCGGGCGGCCTTCGCGGTCCCTTTCCCCGGACCCTGCATGTAACCATTAACATTTCATACATTTTATTTCATAACAGATTTTAAAAACGAAAACCCATGAGTATTTTTTTGAAAGCGGTGCAGCGCATCAACCCGCAAAGGCCGGATGACCCCAAGAAGTGGCATCCCGTGCAATATACCACCAGGCTGGTGGACGAAGACGAAGTGGCCGCCCTGATGGCCGACGAAACCACCCTCAACGCCATGGAAGCGGCCATGGCCATCCGCCAGCTCCGCAAGGTGGTGCAGCGCCTCCTCCTCGACAGCAAGAGCGTGAGGCTGGGCGACTGGGGCACCTTCAGCATCACCCTGAACACCGAAGGAGCGGACACGCGCGGCGACCTGTCGGCACGCAACGTGAAGCACGTGAACATCAACTTCCAGCCCTCCAGCGAACTGAAAGCCGCCATGCAGAAGGCCGACTTCGTGTGGGTCTGACGCAAGGGAGCCTGTGGCGGGAGGCGTTGCCCGGAGATGCGGGCAGCGCGGCTCGTTCCCGCGAGAAACGTTTCTCACCGTCTTGAGAAACGTTTCTCGCGTTTATGAGTAACGTTACTCGGAAGACCGGGTAACGTTACTCGCATATACCGGGAAAGGGAAGGCGGGGCAGGGGAGGTGTTTCAGCGGAAACGGCTTTCCAGCTCGTCGTCCGTCAGCAGGGAGAGGATGGTCTTCCCGTCGGCCGTGAGGTTCATGTCGCGGCAGAGGAAGAGGGAAGCCAAGAGGTGGCCGGCCTCCTCCGGCGAGAGGGGTTTCCCGGCGGGGATGGCCTGGGCGGAAGCCAGCGAGAAGGCAATCATGTCGGCAATCTCCTCGTCGCCGCTGCAGCCGGTATCGACGGCCTTCCCCGCCATTTCTTTCAGCAGTCCGACGCAATCGACTCCTTTCAATCCCTCGGGTATCCCGTTGACGGAATAGCATCCGCCCCCTAAGTTGCCCAGGTCGAAGCCCGAATAGGAGAGGGCCTCGGCGAGGCGGGGCAGGGCCGTTTCCTCGGCGGGCGTGAAACTGACGATGGCAGGGAAGAGCATCTGCTGCGAGGCGGCCCTCCGCTGGCGGATGGATTTCCGGTATTGCTCGAACAGGATTTGCAGGTGCGCCCGGTGCTGGTCGATGATGGCCATGCCCGACTTGAGGGCCGTCACCAAATAGCGGTTCTTGTATTGGAAGCAGGGCGCGGAGGCCGCCTGCGACGGCGCGTCGGCAAACAAGGCCTTTTCTGCGGCGGGGAGAGGCGGGTTCCCGGTCAGTTCTTTCTCCACGGGAGGCGCGCTTTCCGCCTCGTCTTCCGCCCCTTCGCCGGGGAACGCCGCCGCGCGGTTCGCCTCGAAGTCGCGGTACAGCTCCGTCCAGTCGAACGACGGGCGCGCCTCCGGCGGGAGCGTGTCACGCCTGAACGGGTTGTATTCCGTCCGTGTCCGCGCCTGGGGGGATTCGTTGCCGCCCATTCTCTTTTCCGGCTCATAGACCGGTATGTCGATGGCATCCTCCACGTCGAAATCGATGGAGGGGACCGCGCTCGACTTGGCCAGCGTCTCGCGGACCGCGGCGAGGAGGATTTGCCAAATCGGCTGTTCGTTCTCGAACTTGATTTCCGTCTTGGTCGGGTGGATGTTGACGTCGATTGTCGTCGGGTCCACGTCGAAATAGATGAAGTAATTGGGCATTTCCCCGGGAGGAATCAGTTGGTCGTAGGCCTGCATCACCGCCTTGTGGAAATAAGGGTGCTTCATGAAACGCCCGTTGACGAAGAAGTATTGCAGCGCGCCCCGCTTCTTGGCCGTGTCCGGCTTCCCGGCGAAACCGCGGACCGACACCAGCGAGCTCCCGGCCTCCACCGAGAGCAGCTTCTGGTTCAGGTTCTTCCCGTAGATGTTCATTATCCGCTGCCGCAGGCCCGATTCGGGGAGGTTCAGTATCTCGGTCCCGTTGTGGTACAGCGACATGGCGACGGAGGGGTTCACGAGGGCGATCCGTTCGAACTCCGTGATGATGTTCCGGAATTCCGTGTCGTTCGTCTTCAGGAACTTGCGCCTTGCAGGCACGTTGAAGAACAGGTTTTTGACGGAGAAGACGCTTCCCTCGGGGCAAGCGTCTTCTTCGATATGCTGCAATTGCGAGCCGGAGATTTCCAACCGTGTGCCCAACTCCGAACCTTTCAGGCGGGTCCGGAGTTCCACTTGCGCCACGGCCGCGATCGAAGCCAGGGCCTCGCCCCGGAACCCCATCGTATGGAGGGAAAACAAGTCGTCCGCTTTCGAGATTTTGGATGTGGCATGCCGTTCGAACGCCATGCGGGCATCGGTTTCCGACATCCCTTTGCCGTTGTCGATGACTTGCACCAACGTCTTTCCCGCGTCCTTGATCAGGATTTGGATGCGCGAGGCACCGGCATCGATGGCATTCTCGACAAGCTCCTTCACCACCGATGCCGGCCTTTGAATCACTTCGCCGGCCGCAATCTGGTTGGCTATGCTGTCGGGGAGGAGATGGATGATATCGCTCATTTCAGGAACAAGTACCAGAACGCGACGGCCAGCACGGCCAAGGCCACAATCAGCTTCACATTCTTATATTCGCGGCTGCGCGGGCTGTCGCCCCTGCTTCTGCTTCGTTTCAAGTGCGTCGTCCCTTCGATGAAAGTGCCCTTTATCTGCGGCTTGTAATCTTCCAGCGCCTCTTCTTCCATTCCCATTTCGCGTTTGATGCGGCGCACCCGTGCTTCCATTTCCTCTTTGTGCGGGTCCCAGTAAATCGGTTTATGCTCAAACTGGCGGGGCTTGCGAACATTATAAAAGGAGAATAATGCCATGATCTTTCCGTTTTAAGATTTGTCTTTCACTTCC
>CAYRFT010000049.1:0-8119 GCA_964423585.1 uncultured Parabacteroides sp.
AAACTTTACAGGATTGTTTTGGGAAATGTCGTATATTTGACTCGCAAAAACACCTTTATATGAAAAACGCGCATGTTCATATTTCAACCACATTGTTCGGCTTTATTTCCCTGCTCCATGTATCCGCGCAACCTTATGCCATCAAACGCCTGGGAGTGGAAGATGGCCTGTCGAGCAACTATGCGGTCAGTATCGCCCAAGACAGAAAGGGCTATGTATGGATAGCGACCGAATCCGGCCTCAACAGGTTTGACGGGCACCAGTTCGACGTCTATACGAAGAGCAATTCGGGGCTGGGCGGCAACGAGCTGAATGTCGTGCTTGCAGACCCCTATGAAAACAAAGTCTGGATAGGCACGCAACGGGACGGGCTCTGTTATTTTGACTATGAAACAGAGGCCATCTCACGCATTCCCTCCACGGGCAACCACATGCTCGGCAATGACATCACGGATTTGTCCGTCGCCGCCGACAGCGGCTTGTGGATCACGCATTACCATCTCGGCATCGATCACTATGACCGGAAGTCCCGGATGTTCACCTCCTATTCTTCCAAGGACGTGGAGGGGCTGGAAGGCAACAACTGGGTGTCAAGGGAGGACGGCGACGGCAATTTGTACATCGGCCACCACCTCGGAGGATTAAGCATCGTATCCCTCAAAGACCGTACCGCGAGAAACTACCGGCACGACCCCGATGACCCTTACAGCATCCCCGACAACGAAGTGCGCGCCCTATGTATAGACAAGGACAAGAACGTGTGGGTGGGGACCGACAACGGCCTGGCCCTTTTCAACCCGCAAAGCGGAAAATTCACGACGTTCAGGCACATGGAAGGAAATGAAAACTCCTTGCTGCCGGGCCAGGTTTATGATATCAGGCAAATGAAGGACGGCACCCTGTGGATATGCACCAATATGGGAGGAGTGAGCGTCCTCGACCTCCGGGAGAACGCATTCATGCCTCCGGAAAAGACCCTATTCTCCAACATCACCGTGACGAACGACGGCCACGGGCTTTCCGGGCCCAATGCGCGAAGCATCATGCAGGATTCTTTCGGGAACATCTGGATCGGCAACTACCGGGGCGGCGTGGATTTCATCAGCTATGCGCAGCCACTGTTCAATACCATCCCCTACACTACCGAGAAGCAGGGCAAAACCAACAACAAACAAGTATGGGGATTGTGGGCCGGCAATGACTGTATATGGTTGGGCGGAGAAGGCGAACTGGGGATTTATGGGGGGGTAGAAAAGCGAGGACGCTTCCCTTGCACGAGAGCCGGCTCCACCCGCAAACGCACATCAATGTGATTTACCAGGACAAACAGGAACGGCTGTGGCTGGGCACCTATAAAAACGGAATACTGATTTATACTCCCAAAGACGGACGCATCACGCGCATAGGAGGCAAAGACTCCGAATCCCTTGATATCTGTTCATTCAACGAGGATGCAGACGGCAAGATATGGATAGGCACCCAGACGGGAATCTATTCTTATTCCGACAACCGGCTATCCTATGAGAAGGAATTGAACGCCCGGTTGCCCGATATTATGGCACACGGCATCATACGGGACAAAAGCGGGAAATTGTGGGTAGGGACATTCGGCAAGGGAGTCGCGGTATTCGATGAAGACGGCAAAGCGCTTTACAACTTCACGACAGACCGTTCATTCCCGTCCAACGCCGTGAATTACATGATGGAAGATTCCCGCAAGCGCATTCTTGTAGCCACGCGGGAAGGCCTCGTCATTTTCAATGACACAAGCCGGCCTGAAACGTTTGTCTCGCTCGGCGCGAAAGAAGGTTTGGAGAACACGCAGGTAAGAGCCATACAGGAAGACCATGACGGCCATATATGGATAAGCACCAACGGCGGCATTTCCCGTTGGGACGAGAAAGCCGGGAGATTCTACAATTACAATCATCACGACGCTGTGCCCATGGGCGATTTCATGGACGGTTCCACTTGCATCACCCCTGACGGCACCCTGTTTTTCGGTTCACAAAACGGAGTGTGCTATTTCAATCCGCGCGACCTGCTGTCACCGCGCGACATTTCCCCGGCTGCCATCACCCGGTTCTTCATCTACGACAAGCAGACGGAAGGCAGGGATACCCGGCTGCCTGTTCCGACCAACAGCGGAACCGTCGAGCTGCCATACAATCAAAACACCTTCAGCATATCTTTCAACGTGCTGGATTATACGCAAAGCCCGCAAGCGGAGTTTTCGTATATGCTGGAAGGATTTGAGAATGCCTGGTACGGCACCCGGGGAGACAATCAGGTCACCTTCCGCAACATACCGCACGGCAAATACGTGTTCAAAGTGAAAGCCCGCTTCCGCAATCAGGAGTGGAACGAGCATGCGGCGCGGCTGACAGTGGTAATCAACCCGCCCGTATGGCTTACGTGGTACGCCAAATCAGGTTATGCCTTGCTGTTTGTCCTCGCATTATATGCACTGCTCCGTTTCTACAAGCACAAGCTGGATTTGGAAAGCTCGCTGGAGGTGGAGCGCAGGCAAAGCCTGGACCGGCAGGAACTGAACGAAGAACGCCTGCGCTTCTACACCAACATCACCCACGAACTGCGCACTCCGCTCACACTGATTCTCGGCCCGCTGGAAGACTTGCTGAGCGATGCCGCCCTCTCTCCCAAACACGCCAACAAGATCAGTATCGTTCATGACAGTGCCACCCGCCTGCTGAACTTGGTAAACCGCCTGCTGGAATTCCGCAAGACCGAAACCCAAAACCGCAAACTGTCCGTGGCCAAGGGAAATCTGGGGCAACTGGTGCAGGAAGTGGGACTGCGCTACAAAGAGTTGAACTCCAACGACAAGGTAAATTACCACATCCATATCGGGACTGATGATACGGAAATCTTCCATGACGCGGAGATAATCACCATCATCCTGGACAACCTGATGAGCAATGCCGCCAAATATACTTCCGAGGGAGACATCACCCTGTCGCTCCGTTCGGTAGAGGAGAATCAGGTAAAATACACGGAAATAAGCGTCAGCGATACCGGGCACGGCATCGATGCCGAATCGTTGCCGCACATTTTCGACCGCTACTACCAGGCAAAGAGCAAATTCCAGGCACCGGGTTCGGGCATCGGCCTCGCCTTGGTCAAGGGACTGAGCGAACTGCACGAAGGAATACTGAAAGTAGAAAGCACACCGGATGCGGGAACCACGTTCACGCTGCGCCTGCTCACCGAGAACACGTACCCAAACGCCATCCATGCACGGCATGACACGGGGAAAGAACCGGCGGGCACGGAAGAAACCGCCGCCGACTCCCTCATCGTGCTGGTGGTAGAAGACAATGCCGACATACGGGAATATATCCGCAGCTCCTTTGCCGACCTGTATGAGGTAATCACCGCCAAAGACGGCAAAGAGGGCTGGGAACTGGCACAGGCACGAATCCCCAACGTCATCGTCAGCGACATCATGATGCCCGTCATGGACGGCATCGAACTCTGCAGGCGGGTGAAGGAGGATATGCGCACCAGCCATATCCCCGTTATCCTGCTGACAGCCAAGGATTCCTTGCAGGACAAGGAAGAAGGATACGCATCCGGGGCGGATTCCTACCTTACCAAGCCGTTCAGTGCCAAGCTGCTGCTCAGCCGCATCAACAACCTGCTGGAAACCCGCAAGAAAATGGCCTCCCTGCCGATGCCGTCCGGCACGCAGGCCAAGCAAGACGGCACGGCAAACCCCTTAGGCAAGCTGGACAACGAGTTTTTGCAGAAGGCCACGCAGATAATCGAAGAGAACCTGGAGATGGAAAAGATGGATATCTCCTTCATCGCCGACAAGATGTGCATGAGCCACTCCACCCTTTACCGGAAGATAAAAGGGCTGACAGACATGTCGGCCAACGAATTCATCCGCAAGGTGAAGATGCGCAAGGGAGCGGAACTGCTGATGTCCGGGCAGCATTCCGTCTCGGAAATCGCCTATATGACAGGATTCAGCAGTGTGACCTATTTCCGCCAATGTTTCAAGGACGAATACGGCCTCTCCCCTTCGGATTACGTGAAACAAAATCAATGAGCGGGGGACGATGCCCATGGGGAGGGCGTATCATCCGCGCCGCCCGCATCCGGGAACCCTCAGAACAGATCCCGGGTACGTATGTCATCGCTCCAGTGATGGTCTTTCGGGAAAGGCTGCCCGCCCCATGCCTTGGCTTGCGTGCAAGGCTGCGCGGCATCCGTCCAGAAAGGATGCGCCGCAGGAAGCCCCAAAGGCAGGAAAGCCAGCGAAGTCATGTAAAGGCTGCCGTTGTCGGTGTACCAATCCGCCACATTGGGCTGGCGGCCGGCAAAGCCGATGGTCAGGAATCCCGCCTCATTGAAGTTCTCCGCATTATCATACATCCTGTGCATCACGGAAGTCAGGGCGGCACGTGCCTGCCCGTTGCCCACCCCTTCGGGAAGCTGCTGATACCAGGCCATCAACGCCAACGGCTGCATGGCCGCCAAGCGGTAGGGAATGGAACGCCCGAACACGGGGAAAGTGCCCTCGGGGGAAATCAGGCGTTCCAGCACGAGGCTGAACTTCCTGGCACGCTTCAGGGCACGGTCGTAATATTTCCCATAATGGATGCGGGTATATCTCCCGGCATCCTTCATGGCCTGCAAAGTCTCCAGGTACATGGGATGGAAGACATAACTGCTATAATAGTCGAAGGCAAAGGAAGGGCCGTCGGCATACCAGCCGTCCCCCGTGTACCATTCCTCCACCTTGCGTATGGCCGAATTGACGCGGTACTCGTCGCACTCCGCCCCTGCCTTTGCCAGGAAGCTCTCGATGGTGGAAGAAAACAGCAGCCAGTTGGTATAAGGCGGGTCTATCCGGCGCAACTGGGCAAACTCTTCCACATAACGCTTCTTGGTGGTATCGTCCAAAGGCACCCAGAGCCGGTCGTAAGCCCGCAGGAAACTTTCGGCCACGTATGCCGCATCTACCAGGGCCTGCCCGTGCCCTCTCCACAGCAGGTAGTCGGGACTGTCAGGGTCCACCGCATTGGCATAGCTTTTCAACGCCCATTCACGAAGCTGCCTGCGCATCCGCCCCTCTTCCGTATCCTCATCGGGCAAAGCCAGCCAGGGGGCGACACCCGCCATCAGGCGTCCGAACGTTTCCATATAAGTCACTCCCTTGTCACGGCCGTCCCAGTTAGGACTGACCTCCACCAGCATGTTCTTCTTCAGATTGCCTTCCGCCATATTGCTCAGCACGGGAGCCGCCATCTTGTAGAGCAGGCCGCACCAATAGGCCCGGTCTTGATTCTGGGGAGCCTCCAGGTAACGGACATACTCGCAGGCGGCGAGGAGGAAAGCCCCTACCCCGAAGTTGGCTTCGGAACCGGCATCGACCACCTGCCCGGGAACGGCCTTCTCGCCAATCGGCTGCACATAGCCCACCTTGCCGTCCTTCTGCAGGGCGGTTTTCGTCAGGTATTTCCATGCCTTGTCCACCACCGGCTTATACACGGCCTCGTCCAGATAGCCGTTGTTTATTCCCCAGAGGATGCCATAGGTAAAGAAGGCTGTCCCGCTGGTTTCCGGGCCGGGGGCAAGAGCGGGGTCCATCATGCTGCGCGACCAGTACCCCTCCGGCTGCTGTATGGCCGCGACCGCTCCGGCCAGCTTCACATACTTGTCAACAAAGAAAGGGCGATGCCCGTAATCGGCGGGAAGGTCTTTAAGCACCTTCGCCAGCCCGGCAAGCACCCATCCGTCGCCGCGCGCCCAGAAGTCCTTCTTCCCATCGGGAGTCTTGTGCTTGGGATAGACGTATTTGGCATCCCTGTAGTACAGGCCTGTCTCCCGGTCGAGCATGATGCTGTCCGAATAGGTAATGTATTCATAGAGCTTGTCCAGATAGAGGCGGTTGCCCGTCACCTTGTACAGTTTGGTCATGACGGGCATCACCATGTACAGGCCGTCGCTCCACCACCAGTAATCACGGTTGGGCGTGCCCATCTCATGCTCCATCACTTCGCGGGCACGGGCTATCTTATAGTCGTCAGGCAGGATGTTATAAAGGTCGATGTACGTCTGGAAACAAACCTGATAATCCCCGAACAGCACGTATTCGTCGCTCTCCCCGTAAGTGTATTTCCACTTCGACTTGTCCTTCTCCTTGGCACCCGCCCATCCGTTGTAGGCGGCCCAGGCTTCAGAGTAGGCGCGGTATGCCTCATTGCCGGTCAAGAAGTACGCCTCCATGTTCCCGGTATGATAGGCGGCATTGTCCCAAAACGAACGGGCTTCGGGCTTGTTATGCGTTTGCCAGTAGGTGTTCACCTTGTCTATGATCGCCCTCGCTTCCCCGGCTTCGGAAGAGGGTTTGGCGGCAACCTGCATGGAAAGCGGCAGGATGCCCGCACAAAGAAGAGTCTGTTTCAATAACTTGTTCATGATATGATGATGTTTTAATGTGCTAATTTGTTAATGGGCCAATGTGGTAATGTGGTAATGTGGCAATGTGGCAATGTGGCAATGTGGCAATGTGGCAATGTGATAATGTGGCAATGTGGTAATGTGGCAATGTGATAATGTGTGTGTAATTGGCTCATTAGCTCATTGACTAATTGCCCCATTGCCACATTGGCTCATTAACACATTGGCTCATTATTATAACTCCAACACATACACCGTCTGCGGTTCTGTTTCCACTGTCTTCTCGCCGTCGCCCTGGCGGGTATCCTGTACATAGACATGAAGCTGCTTCTTCGTTTTCCACAGCTCCGTGTCATGGCTGGGCTCCCACGCATCCACGGCGAAGTCCGTCAAGTCCTCCACCTGCCATTCGCCGGACTGCACGTCGCCGGTATAGTACATGGAGACTTTGCTCCCGCGTTCTTGGTCGCGGAACAGGTAGTACACCCTCCCGCCGTCAACCACCATCCGGGGACGGGAGATGGGAATCATCTTCGTCCCTCCTCCCTTCAGCGAGAAAGGGGTCGTGCGCCCGGAGACCTGGCGGCTGTGCCAGTCCGCGCCATCGTGCCAGACGATGCGGTATTGGGGCACGTCGCTATCCGGGCTGCGCCAGTAGGCGGCGATGTAAGGGTGGCCTCCGGCATCCGCGCTCATGCTGGTCTGGTTGATCAGCTCGGAGTTCTGCGGTATGCGGCAGGCATATTCGGCGTTGCCGAGGCGGATGGGAAGCTCGTACTTCTCCCCGCCGGCCTTGTACCACGTCTTCCCTCCATCGGAAGAACGGGCATAGCACAAGTCGTGGTTGGTCTCCACCTGCCAGGTCTCGCGCCACACCCACGACAGGTGGATGGTCCCCGCCGCGTCCACGCATAGCTGCCAATAGGCGTTGCGCTCGTTCTCCCCGTCCAAAAGGACATCCTGCACGCGCTCCCACTTGCGCGACTTCACGTCGTAGCGGTTCATCACCATGTTGCCCCTCCCGGAAGCCCCCGAACGATATACGAAAAGCAGGCCCCCGTCGGCCAGCAGGTGGAACTCAGGATAGGTCACGTCGTCCTCCCCCTGCCCCGTCATCGGCTCTTTTTCACCAAGGACAAGGGTGTCGGGGGCGATGCTGCGGCAGTAGTTCAGCTTGTTCCCGTGATGGTCGAAGGAAAGATGGAGATAGCCCTCGCCGTCGGCCATCATGCTGATGCTGTTGTGGGCATCCTCCACGTGCCCTTTGTATTGGGTGCGGTGCAGCGTCCATTCTCCGCTGCCGAGGCGGCGTTTGCCCAACGTGAGCCAGCCGTCGCCGTCATAATACGAGATGTACTGGACATCGCCGTGCGTCACGATGGAGTTGTTCCTGAACACGGTGGCGTTCACCGAGGTGCTGCTGTAGCCCTTCCCCACTTCCACCAGGCGGCGGGCCCGGGCGGGAATAGCCGCGCACGACAACAAGGATACGGCAAGCAAAAACAAGTTCTTCATAAGAAATTCAATTATTGACCCTGCAAAAGTAACGGATTTCCGCAACAATAGGGAGCAATAATTCGGCATGAGCGACCACAAAACGGTCAAAAGCAGCCCTTCCGCCTCCTTCAGGCAAAAAAATGCCGCAAAGGAGGCGGCATCGCAGGTTAGTTGCCGGAGAAACCTTGCC
>CAYRFT010000050.1:0-8115 GCA_964423585.1 uncultured Parabacteroides sp.
CCCGCCCTTTCAAATTTCCTTCAAAAATAGTCTGCCGTGCCATAAATCTCCGTATCTTTGGCCGTCGGCGGGGCAGGAGGGCATCGTCCCTGTCTCGCCGGAGGAATGGATATTAATCGCTATGTCGGAAACACGCCAGATTATATGGACAAACGTTTTGACCCCCTGAAAAAAAGGCCGGCGGGAGACGCCCCGCGCGGGAAAGACATCGAGGTAAGGCAGGAAACGACGCTGCTGCCTTTCCTGCTTGACGTGCTGAAGGGACGGAGCCGGTCGTCGGTGAAGTCCTTGCTGGGGCACGGCCTGGTGTCGGTCAACCGCGGCGTGGCGACGCGCTCCCATACGCCGCTGAAGCCGGGGGATGTCGTGACAATCGGACAGGGACGGGGGAAAACGGCCCTTGGCAACCGCCTGCTGAACATCGTGTATGAAGACGACTCCGTGATTGTCGTCAACAAGCGGGAGGGGCTGCTTTCCGTTTCGACGGCGAGGGTCCGCGAGCGCACGGCGTACCATATCCTGGACGATTACCTGAAAAAGAGCGGCCCGGGGAACAGGGTTTTCGTCCTGCACCGCCTGGACCGGGAGACATCCGGGCTGATGATGTTCGCCAAGACGCGCGCCGTGCAGGAAAAGATGCAGCGGGACTGGAACGGGATGATTGTCGAACGGGCGTATGTCGCCGTCGTGGAAGGTTGCCCGGAAAAAGAGTCGGGCGTGCTGGTGACGAACCTGCGCGAGAACGCCGCGGCCCGCGTCTATGTCGTCGGCGAAGGAGGGAAGGAGGCGGTCACGCGCTACCGGGTGCTGGGCGCGTGCGGCAGGTACGCCCTGCTGGAACTGAGCCTGGAAACCGGGCGGAAAAACCAGATACGGGCGCAGTTGGAATACATCGGGCATCCGGTGGCGGGAGATTACAAGTACGGGGCGGAGACGGACCCGGCGGGACGGCTGATGCTCCATGCGCGGCGCCTGCATTTCATCCACCCGGAGACGGGCGAGGTGATGCGTTTCGACACGCGCATCCCGGATTCATTCAGATCATTGACAAGTAAAAAACGGTAAATACATGTTGCTTATGAAGAGATTTTCGTGTTTGTGGCTGGCGTTGCTGGCCGCATGTCTGGGACAAGCCCAGATCCTGACGCCTGTGAAGTGGGAAATCCGGCTGGACGATTCGGGACCGGCCGTGAAGACGCTGACCTTTTCGGCCGCCATCGACGACGGCTGGCATTTGTATGACATGGATTTGCCCGAAGGCGGGCCGGTCTCGACATCCTTCGTGTTCGAGACCGTGGAAGGGGCGGAACTGGCCGGCAAGCCGGTGGCCTCGAGAGAGCCGGTCTCCGTGTTCGACGAGCTGTTCGGCATGAATCTGCGGTGGTTCGCCAACGAGGTCTCCTTTGCGCAGAAAATCAAGGTGACAGACCCGGAAGGGTTGAAACTGGAGGGTTATGTGGAGTTCATGGCCTGCAACGACGAGAATTGCCTGCCCCCGGAAAAGGAAGAATTCTCTTTTGGCGGGGAAAACGGGGCTGTGGAAAAGGCATCGGCCGCGCCGGCATCCGAAGACAAGGCGGGGACGGAAGGAAAACCGGCGGCGGAGGTCTCGCCCGCGGACGGGGACGGCGGCTTGTGGGAACCGGTGATCGACGAGCTGAAATCTTTCGGCGATGCGACAATCACCGCGGCCGACACCGGCTGGCTGTTTATCTTCTTTGCGGGCTTCCTGGGCGGATTGGTCGCGTTGCTGACCCCTTGCGTCTGGCCGATGATCCCGATGACGGTAAGTTTCTTCCTGAAACGGACGAAAAACCGGAAAAAGGCAATCCGGGATGCCATGACGTATGGCGTGTCCATCATTGTCATCTACTTGGTGATGGGCTTGCTGATTACCGGCCTGTTCGGGGCAAGCGCCTTGAATGATTTATCGACGAATGCCGTCTTCAATATTGTCTTCTTCTTGCTGCTGGTTTTGTTTGCGGTTTCTTTCTTCGGTGCGTTCGAGCTGGTGTTGCCATCGTCATGGACCAGCAAGCTGGATAGCAAGGCCGATGCCACGACGGGCATCATCAGCATCTTCTTCATGTCGTTCACGCTGGTGTTGGTATCCTTTTCATGCACGGGCCCGATCATCGGCACGCTGCTGGTGCAAGCCGCCTCGATGGGAACGGCCGTCGGGCCTGCCGTGGGGATGTTCGGTTTTGCCTTGGCCCTGTCCATCCCGTTTAGCCTGTTTGCCATCTTCCCGAACATGCTGCAAGGAATGCCGAAGTCGGGCGGCTGGCTGAATTCCGTGAAGGTGGTTTTGGGTTTCCTCGAACTGGCTTTGGCTTTGAAGTTCTTGTCGGTCGCCGATTTGGCTTATGGCTGGCGTTTGCTTGACCGCGAGGTATTCATCGTTCTGTGGATCGTCATTTTTGCTTTGCTCGGATTTTACCTGCTGGGAAAAATCAAGTTCAGTCATGACAGCGACCTGGAATACGTGTCTGTTCCGCGGTTGTTCATGTCGATCGTCTCGTTGGCGTTTGCCGTTTATATGGTCCCGGGTTTGTGGGGCGCCCCGCTGAAAGCCATCAGTGCTTTTGCGCCTCCTTTATATACGCAGGACTTTAACTTGTATGATAGCGAAGTCCATGCCGCCTTCGATGATTATGAGTCGGGGATGGAATATGCCCGCAAGAACAATAAGCCGGTCATGATCGACTTCTCCGGTTATGGCTGCGTGAACTGCCGGAAGATGGAGGCTTCGGTCTGGACGGATGCCCGGGTGAAGGACTTGTTGGAAAAGGATTATGTGCTGATAACTTTGATGGTGGATGACAAGACGAAGTTGCCGGAACCCCTCCGGATAGAGGAGAACGGCAGAACGCGCACGTTGAAGACGATAGGAGACAAGTGGAGCTACCTGCAGCGGAGCAAGTTCGGCGCGAATGCCCAGCCGTTCTATGTGACGCTCGACGGTGACGGCAAGCCGCTCGGGCCGTCGTATGCGTTCAACGAGGATGTCTCCTTGTATATCCGCTTCCTTGAAAACGGATTGAAACAATTCAAATCGAAGTAAGTGTTGCGGCAAGGGAAGGAGACCCGGGACGTTGGCTCTCCTTTCTTCTTTTTTTATGCGAACAGCGTTGCAAATGAATCAAAAAATGAATAGTACGAGAGAGGAAAAACTGGAAGCGTTCGGCCGTTTGCTGGATATCATGGATGAATTGCGGGTTAAATGCCCGTGGGACCGCAAGCAGACCAACGAAAGCCTGCGCACCAATACGATCGAGGAAACGTATGAGCTTTGCGAAGCGTTGATACGCGGCGACGAGACAAATATCAAGAAAGAATTGGGCGATTTGCTGCTGCATATCGTCTTCTATGCCAAGATAGGAGATGAAAAGGGCTCGTTTGACATAAAAGACGTATGCGACAGTTTGTGCGACAAGCTGGTATTCCGCCATCCGCATGTGTTCGGAACGGCGGAAGCCGATACCGCCGGGAAGGTGGAACAGAACTGGGAAAAGCTGAAGTTGAAAGAGAAAGGCGGGAACAAGACCGTATTGGCGGGCGTGCCGGCTTCGCTGCCTTCGATTGTCAAGGCGCATCGGATACAAGACAAGGCCCGCAACATCGGCTTTGATTGGGAAGAACGCGAGCAAGTCTGGGATAAAGTGAACGAAGAATTCAATGAACTGAAGGCTGAAATAAATAACATGGATGCCGACAAGATGGAAGCTGAATTTGGGGATTTGTTCTTTAGCCTGATCAACGCGGCGCGCTTGTATAAAATCAATCCGGACAATGCGCTGGAAAGGACAAACTTGAAGTTTATCCGAAGGTTCAATTATTTGGAAGAAACGGTCAGGCGGCAAGGACGTCAGTTGAAAGAACTGACATTGGCCGAGATGGATGAAATCTGGAACGAAGCGAAAGCGAAAGAGTTGAATGACGCAAGCCCGATGAAACCGAAATAAGGGAAGCCGATCAGCAGGCAAATTGGAAATTCACGAACTCAAAAACTGCAAACCAAGGAGTAAGAAGATGACGAAAGATATTACGACTGATAAAGTGACAGGGGATCTGCGCTATTTGCAATTGTTGTCGCGCAGTTTTCCGACAATTGCGGATGCCAGCGCGGAGATCATCAATTTGGAGGCCATCCTGAATCTGCCGAAAGGTACCGAGCATTTCCTGTCGGATGTCCATGGAGAGTATCAGGCATTCAGCCATGTCTTGAAGAATGCTTCGGGTTCCATCAAACGGAAAGTGGACGAGATCTTCAACAATACCATGCGGGAAGGGGAGAAAAAGGAACTCTGCACGTTGATTTATTACCCGGAAGAGAAACTGGTACGGGTAAAATCGTCTGAGAAGGAGTTGGACGACTGGTATATGATTACCTTGAACCAGTTGGTGAAGGTATGCCGTAATGTTTCCTCCAAATACACACGTTCGAAAGTGCGGAATGCCTTGCCGCGCGAGTTTTCTTATATCATACAGGAGTTGTTGCATGAATCGTTGCTGGAACCGAATAAGTCGGCTTATGTCGATCAGATCATCCATACGATTATCTCGACCGGGCGGGCGGATGACTTCATCATCGCCATGTGCAACTTGATTCAGCGGCTGACGATTGACTCTTTGCATATCATCGGGGATATTTATGACCGGGGTTCGGGCGCCCATATCATTATGGATGCGCTTTGCGATTATCACAACTGCGACATCCAGTGGGGCAACCATGACATGCTTTGGATGGGAGCCGCCGCCGGCAACTTGGGTAGCATGGCGAATGTGATACGGATGTGCTTGCGCTACGGCAATTTGGCGACATTGGAAGATGGTTACGGGATTAACCTCTTGCCTTTGGCCACATTCGCAATGGAGACATACGCTGATGACCCGTGCGAACTTTTCATCCCCAAAATGACTGCGGAGGATACGGTGTATGATGCAAAGACGGTCCGACTGATTGCGCAAATGCACAAAGCCATCTCCATTGTCCAATACAAGGTGGAAGGGGAAATCATCCGCCGCCGTCCGGAGTTTGAAATGGATGACCGGATGTTGCTCCACCGGATTAACTTGGAGAAAGGGACCATTCATTTGGACGGGAAGGATTATGAACTGAGGGACAAGCATTGGCCGACTTTGGACCCTAAAGACCCGTATCGCCTGTCGATTGAGGAGGAATACATGTTGCGGCGTATCCAACAGTCTTTTGAAGGCAGCGAGAAACTGCGTAAGCACATGCTTTGCCTGTTCCGCCGGGGCAGCATGTACAAGGTATGCAATTCCAATCTCCTGTTTCATGCTTCTGTCCCGATGAATAATGACGGGACGTTGAAGGACGTAAAAGTCGATGGTGGATATTACAAGGGGAAAGCCTTGCTGGACAAAGTCGATCAGTTGGTGCGGACGGCTTATTTCGATCCGGAAGATTCGCCCCAGAAACAGTATGCGACGGACTATATCTGGTACTTGTGGTGCGGCAAGGATTCGCCTTTGTTTGATAAGAGCCGGATGGCTACGTTTGAGCGGTGCTTCTTGTCTGAAAAGGAACTTCAGAAGGAGGAGAAAGGGGCTTATTATACCTTGCGTGAAGAGGAATCGGTCTGCGACATGCTGCTGGACGAGTTTGGAATAACGGGCGAACACCGGCATATTGTCAACGGCCATGTGCCGGTCCGTTCCATCAAGGGAGAGAATCCGATCAAGGCTAACGGGAAGCTGCTGGTCATTGACGGCGGGTTCTCGAAAGCCTATCATTCGGAGACGGGGATAGCCGGTTATACGTTGGTCTATCATTCACGGGGTTTCCAGTTGGTGCAGCACGAGCCTTTTCAGTCAACGGCTAAAGCCATAGAAGAGGGGTTGGACATCCGCTCCACGACGATAGTGGTCGAACTGAGCGCGCATCGCCAGATGGTGAAGGATACGGACAAGGGGACTGAACTGAAGCAGCAGATACACGATTTGGAGAACCTGTTGTATGCGTATCGGAACGGCCTGCTGCAGGAACGCGAGCGGGAATCACGTTATTATTATAGGTATTAGGCATGAAGAATCGTGTGGCGTTGCTGCCGTTGTTGTCGGGTTGCCTGTTCTTGCTGTTCGGGTTGAGCCTGGTTTACGGGGCCGTCTCCATTCCCTTGGGGGAGGTGGTGGGTATCCTGTGCGGCAAAGGGTCTTCTTCCCCCGCATGGGAGCATATCGTGTGGCAGGCAAGATTGCCCCAGGCGGTCACCGCCCTTTTCGCGGGGGCGTCGCTGGCGGCAAGCGGGTTGCTGCTGCAGACGTTGTTCCGGAATCCCTTGGCGGGGCCTTCCATATTGGGCATCAGCGACGGTGCGAACTTGGGCGTGGCGGCGGTGATGCTTTATTGGGGCGGGAGCCTCAGCCGGGCGTCCGATTTTCCCGTTGCCGGATATGCGGCGGTCATCCTGGCCGCCTTGCTGGGGGCGTTTGCCATTTTGGGCGTTATCATCTATTTCTCCTCCCGGGTGAAGAATAATGTCATGCTGCTGATTATAGGTATCATGATCGGCTATATGGCTTCGTCGTTGATTTCCATCCTGAACTATTATGCGGCTGCCGACCGCGTCCACGCTTTTGTCATGTGGGGCTTGGGCAATTTCTCGGGTGTCTCCATGGAGCAACTGCCGTTCTTCTCGGCCGCCTCGGCAAGCGGGCTTTTGCTGTCGTTGTTGCTTGTCAAGCCCTTGAACGCGCTGCTGCTGGGGGAGGCGTATGCCGCCAACCTGGGGGTGAAGATCAAACAGGCGCGCATGGAAATCTTGTTTTGCACAGGATTGCTGACGGCCGTGGTCACGGCATTCTGCGGCCCTATCTCCTTCATCGGGCTGGCGGTGCCCCACGTCGCCCGCTTGCTGCTGGGCACTTCCAATCATAAGTTGTTGGTCCCTGCCACGATATTGGCGGGTTCGTGCGTGGCTTTGCTGTGCAACCTGTTGATGGTCGTCCCGGGCAGCAACACGATATTGCCCTTGAATGCCGTCACGCCCATGCTGGGAGCGCCGGTCATCATTTACGTCATCATGAATCGCAAGAATATCCAGTATTTCAATTGAAGATGAGACAACAGGAACCGGTTATCACGACGAATGCCTTGTCGATAGGCTACCTGCTGAAGGGCGGCCGGAGGAAGGTGGTGCATGGCGGGCTGGACTTGCAACTGCATGCAGGGGAGGTTACCTGCCTCTTGGGACTGAACGGCGCCGGCAAATCGACGTTGCTCCGCACGTTATGCGGTTTCCAGCCGCCCTTGCGGGGAGAGGTCGGCTTGTTTGGGAAGCCCCTCGGCTCGTATTCCCGCGCCTCGTTGGCGGTGACATTGGGTGTCGTGCTGACCGAGAAGACGGATGCCGGGGGTTTGACGGTCCGCGAGCTGGTCTCCCTGGGCAGGTATCCTCATACGGGCTTCTGGGGCAGGCTGCGCGAGGAGGACAAGCGTATCGTGAACAACTCCATGCAGGCGGCGGGGATCGCGCACAAGGCCTCCCGGCCCGTCTCGGAGCTGAGCGACGGGGAACGCCAGAAGGCCATGATCGCCAAGGTGCTGGCCCAGCAGTGCCCGGTCATTTTGCTGGATGAGCCTACCGCCTTCCTCGACGCGGTCAGCCGGATCGAGATGATGGCCCTCTTGCACCGCCTCGCGGCGAGGAGGCAAAAGGCGGTCCTGCTCTCCATCCACGATTTGGACTTGGCCGTGCGGATGGCCGATTGCTTGTGGTTGCTGGCGGAAGGCAGGCCCGTGCTGGCGGGCTCTCCTGAAGACTTGATACTGCACGGGGCGTTCGATTCCTTTTTCGACCGCGGCATGATTCATTTTGATTCGCTGACGGGCAGGCTGGACTTGGTGCGGACGGACAGGCCCGTGTGGGTGAAAGGGGAGCCGGATCTGGTTTATTGGGTCGGCAATGCCTTGAAGCGCAACGGCTTCAGCCCGGTGGAGAACGGCGATGCCCCGGTGGAGATAACGGCCTTGTCCGCTTCTTGCTTCCATTTGCGCCGGGACGGCGGGGAAACCCGGGCCTTCGCTTCCGTCGCTTCCCTGATGGATGAATTGAATCGGATCACGTATTTTCATGGGTAGCGGCGGGC
>CAYRFT010000051.1:0-8107 GCA_964423585.1 uncultured Parabacteroides sp.
AGTTCCTCGTCATATCGCAGAAAAGCGAACTGACCGATGACATCAGCGCGGGCGACGATCAGCGCGACAGCGGCCTGAGCGGGTACGGATTCGTGGTGAGGGGCTTCTTGTGCCTGAGAAGCGGCGCGCAGTACGAGGCCGCTCGGAAGCTGAGCCAGCATCTGGCGGACTACGGCCTCTCGCCCGATATGTCGCTTGCCAAGCAGACGGGCGCGATGAAGAACTTCATCGAAGACCTGGAGACGACCTACGCGACGCAGGTCTCCTCGTTGGGCCTGACCCCCTTCGTCACGATGATGAAGGCGGGGAACAAGAAAGTGGACGAAAACCAGCAGGGGCGCGACTCCGAGCGGGCCAAAAAGACGAAGGCCGCCGTGCTTGCCGCCCGCAGCGCCACCGACGAGATCTACCACACGATCGTCAGGAAGGTCAACGCGCTGGCCGTCATCGAGGAGGAGAACGCCTACCAGTACAACCTCTACATCGACAAGATGAACACCCTCATCAAACGCTACAAGGAGCAGGAACTGACCCCGAAAGGGCGGAAAGGGGAGGAGGAAGGCGGCGGAACGTCTGAAAACAACGCGGGGGCGCAACCCTGACGCGCCGCCCCCTGGGCCTGACACGAAAAGGCCCTGCCGTTGCTCCTTGCGGGGCGGCGGCAGGGCTTTTTCATGGGCGGAGGGGAGGAGGAATCAACGGGCCTTGAAATTCCACTTGGAGTTGTCGCTTTCCCCGTCAAATTCCGCCAGGGTAGGGGTGCTGTCGCCGACGGAGACCAAGGCCAGCTTCTTCGTCGAGCCGGGGATTTCTTTCGGCATGATGCGGTAAGTCCCGTCCGTCAGCTGGTCGATCCGCCATAGCTGCTCGGGCGCGCCGGTGAACGCGGGGACCGTCACCACTTCCGACTCGGCGGTCGCGGCCAGCGCGCGTTCCGTCCCTTCTATCACGATTTTGTAGTAGGGGCCTCCCATGTAACCTCCCGCCTCGCTGACGGCCGAGATTGCCCACCGCTGGTGCGGCCGCGACATGTAATCGCCCGCCCTCACGCCGATGTTCCCTTCCGGCCACGTGCCGATGACCTCTTCCAAGGTCTGCGAGGCGACGGGCTCGACGGGCCCGTTCCGTTTGAACCAGCGCATGCCTCCCGGCATCCTCACGAAGTCCACCGCCAGCTCCAAAGCGTACCCTCTCCTTTCCGATTCGATTTCGTAGGAGCCGTCTTTGACGTTTTCGCCTGCGACGGGCCAGCCGTTTTTCCACAACAGCGGGCGGATGGCCAGCACGCTTATCCCGCTCCGGTCCAAATCCGCCTCATAATGGCATGACATCTTCTGTATCCCGTCGCCGAGGTCGAAGAGCCCGAAATGCCCGGGTCCCATCAACCTGTCTTCGGCGGCGGCCACCATGCGTCCGCCCCCTTCCAGCATGCTTCTCCCCACGTTGTCCATGTAAGGGCCGGTGACCTTGCGGGAGCGTCCCACGACGATGTTGTATGTGGAGTTGGGCCCGTCGCAGCAGGTCCCGTGCGTGCCCAAAAGGTAATACCAGCCGTCACGGTAAATCAGATCCGTGGCCTCGCAGTCGATGGCGATGTTTACCGGTTGGTTCCCTTCCATGCGTTTGCCGGTCTTCGGGTCGAGTTCGACAAGGCGGATGAAGCCGAAATAAGTGCCGTAAGACATCCACAGCCGTCCGTCGGTAGGATCCAGCAGGAGCCCGGGGTCTATCGCGTCATTGTCTTCGACGCCGTCCGACGAGGCGACTGCCACCGGCTCCGAATATTCAAAGTCAGGGGAGTCCGGGTCGAGGGTCTTGTTCCACATCGTATAAATCACCCCGTTGTGCCCGCCGCCCAGTCCGCCGCCCGTCGCGCCGTAGGCCACCAGGTAACGGTCGCCGATCTTTACCACGTCGGGGGCCGCTCCGCCTCCGGGCCTCACGGCTCCGCCGTCCCAGGTCCATCCGTCCGCGGAAACAAGCCCGCCCCCGCCTGTGCCGAACGTGTAATATTTCCCTTCGCACTCCATAATGGTGGAGGGGTCGTGGATAAACGGTTTCCCGACTTGGGCGGCCGCCTCTGCCAGAAATGCCGACAGGAAGGCCGCGGCTCCTATCCATCTGTTTCTTATTCTCATGATAATTCCTATTTTATGTATTCGTTGCGAAATCAAACAAAACAATCCCTTCCGGCAAGCCTCCCTCTATTTGCAACTGACGGAGATGTTCCTGACCGGCTTTCCTTTCTCATCGATGAAGCGGACGCAGAAATCGCTCATGCCGGGGCCGTTGATGATGGCTCCCCGGATGATGTTCTTCCCTTTCTTCAGGCTCAACCGGGGCGACACGCAGTCATCCTTCACCATGCGCCTGTCTCCGGAAAGCACCACGGCCTCTTCCCCGTTCACCCACCACATGGAAGCCGAATTGGAGCCTACTGCCATCCGTACATTGTCGATGTCTTCCGCGCAGTTGACGACGGTCACGGCCCAGAACAACACGCCGTACACGTTTTTGCCCAGCCCGTAGGCGAAGCGGAACAGCTTCACGTTGAAGTTCCGGCTGTCCAAGGCGTGCCATGCCAGCTTCTGGTCATTTACCTTGACGCTCGTCCCCTCTTTGGGAAGGGCCGTGAACTGTCCCGGAAAATATTCCGTCGTGAATGCGTCCCTGATATAGCTGTCCGTGAAGACCACGTTGCTCCGGTTGGGCTTGTCTATCGGTTCCAGCAGCAGCCAGCGCCTTATGAACCCTTCGGCATCGGGCAGCGTTCCTCCCGTCCGGACCGGTGCGAAGTAGGCGTTGAGCCCGTTGCAGTCCGCCGTGTCCTGTCCGGCATCGGCAGGCTGTATGCTGTCTTCTATCCTGAAATAATCGAAGTCAGCATGGCCGCCGGCTTCTTTCGTGGCATAATTGAACAAGGCAAAACGATAGCCCATGAAATGCGGCATGGTATAGGCCATCTGCAACGGGCTGCCCAGCGGTTTCCACTCCTTCCCGTTCAGGCTGTAATAGAAACGGCCGATGTCCGCCCGGTCTCTGAAGTCGCATTCCGCCTTGAAATAGACCCTGTTCCCGGACAACGGGATTTTCTCCACTTCCACCGGCTCTTCCAGTTCTCCGTTCACCATCACGACATGCTTTTTGCCGTCCTCCATCTTCACGCCCACTTGTCCGTACCTCCGTTGGAAAAGGGCAAGCCCGGCAAAATCCCCGTCCTTCATGCCCGATGCGTCCATGCAGACGGAACCCGAGCATACCGGACCGATGGTCCGTTGCGTCAGCGTCCCCTTTGCCTGCATGAAGGAAGATTCCACGCGCCCGGTAGTCAGCCGCAGGTAGCCCTTGCGCGCCGACACGGACCAGCATTCATTGTCGGGATGATGGTTCCACTGCCAGACAAGCGGCAAGTCCGGATCGGTTGCCCGGCGTGTGAACTCGTCGGAAGAGACTATCCCCGGAATCAATCCCTTGCCAGCCGGGAGGTCCAGCTTGTCGGGAGCCGCGCCGTCCACGCCCAATACCGGCCAGCCGTCTTCCCACTGCACGGGCACCAGGTAAGGGATGCGCCCCACGGCCCCGCAATCCTGGAACAGGTAAGCGAACCAACGCCCGTCCGGCGTATCCACCAGTCCGCCTTGGGCGATGCCCCGGTCTTGAAAGACGACGCGCCCCTCGTAAGGCCCCGTAATCTTGTCGGCGCGGTGCACCACCACGGTGCGCATGCCGTTTCTCGGCCACGTGATGTTGAACAGGTAATACCGTCCGTTTACCTTGAACAGTTGCGAGCCTTCCGCCCCCAACATGATGTTGCCGCCTGCCGGTGCGCTGGCGTTCTCCAACAGCACCCGTTCCGTGCCGGCCTTCACGCCCGACAAGTCCTCTTCCAGTTCCGCGATGGACAGCTTGCCGTTGCCGTAAATCAGATAAATCCGCCCGTCTTCCTCAAAGAAAAAAGTATGGTCGTGGTAAGACGGCGCGAACTCCACCCGTTTCCAAGGCCCTTTCTCGATGTCGCGTGTCATGAAGAAATAAGTCTTGTTGGTGGTCTGCGAAAAGGTAGAAACGTAAAACATGCCTTTGTGATAGCGGATGCAACTTGCCCACGAGCCGCGGCCGTAGGCATTCTGCCCGTCATCCAGGTTCATGGCAGGGATGTCCCCTAATGTGTCATACGCATAGTTCACCAGCTCCCAGTTCACCAAGTCCTTCGACTTCATGAGAGGCACTCCCGGCTCCATGTGCATCGTGGTGCTGCTCATGTAATAAGTATCGCCGACACGCACCATCGACATATCCGGCACGTCGGCATAAATCAACGGATTGGCAGCCTGTTGCGCCGGCAACCCGAAAGCGCAGCCGGCCAAGCTGCATGCAAGTATGAAAAACTTCCGTATGTTCATTTCTCCTTGAAGATTTGTCCCCGGAAAGCCTTTAAATGCCTCTGGTCTGTTCCACATGCTGCATCGTCCCGTCTTCGTTGTAATGCAACTCGTCCACACATACGGAACGGCGGCCTGTCGCGCCGGCATGTCCGTCCAAGGTGAGCGTGGCGTTGTGGTAGAACAAGTACCACTTCCCGTTGAATTCCACGATGGCCGGATGGATGGTGAAGCTGTTCTCCGCCATGCCTGTCAGTTCGCCCCGGTACTCCCAAGGTCCTTGCATGCCGGGAGCCGTTGCGTAAGCGATGTTTTCCCTTCCTTCTCCCATGGAGGCGTAGGTGAGGTAATAGATGCTGTCCTTTACGTGCAGCCACGGGCCTTCCACGTATTTGGGCAGGTCCACCACCGTGATGTCGCCGTCCAATTCCGTCATGTTCGGTTTCAGCTTTGCCAGGAAGCAAGTGCCGTTCCCCCAGCACAGCCATGCCTGGCCGTCGTCTTCAATCAGCACCGTGGGGTCGATGTCGTTCCACCATCCCCGGATGCCGTTGGAAGTCATGTCGTCGGTGACCAGCGGCTTGCCGATGGCATCGGTGAACGGCCCTGCCGGGTTGTCGCTTACCGCCACCCCGATGGCTTTGCCCACGCACGGCTCGCCTGCCTGCACGGTGACATAATAATAAAACTTCCCGTCTTTTTCCACTACCTGGGAGGCCCACGCTTCTCCCACCGCCCATTTGAAGTCGGAAGGGCTCAGCACGGCACCATGCTCCGTCCAGTTCTTCATGTCCTTTGTCGAATAGCACAGCCATTCGGTGATGTTGAATTCCTTGCCTCCCACGGCCGTATCCTGCCCGGCATAATATTCGTCGTGCCCGACATACAGGTACAGGCTGTCGCCGTGCACCATCGCGGCGGGGTCGGCCGTGAAGTTGTTTCTTATCAACGGATTTCCCTCGTAAACAAATGTGTCCGGGGTTTCTTTCGGGCTGCAAGCCGCCAACAGCAATAAAATGCTAATCGGTAAAAACTGTTTCATGTCTTGTTCTTGTTTTAAGTTATACATATTTTGAATCACACATAGATATTCCATCATTCGGGGAAAATAATCCTGTAGTTGCCGCTCAGGTGCATGAAGGCGAACAGCCTGAGCAGTCCGTCGTAGTAAGCGTCGAAGTAGCCGTCTTCGTAAGGGACGTGCTTCGCGTTCCAAAGCCGGTCGATGAACTCGCGGCTCTTGCTGTGGGTGCAAGCCAGCGACACGGCCGCCGCCGTGGCCACCAGCCCCAATGAATGGCGCAACTGCTTGTGCGCCCCGGCTTTCAGGATTTCCTCCACGGGCGTGCCGTCCACGTTGTATTGGTCAACGAAAGCGTCGATGCCCTGGCCGTAGAGGAAGTCCTGTATCCGGTTGCCGTATTCCTGCTGCCACTCCGCGTCTTCGCATGCCCACGAATAATCCAAGGCGATGTTCATGGGCACGCGCCAGGAGTCAAAGCGGAAGGCATTCCCGAAGGTCCGCCCGCCGCCGAGCAGACTGCCGTCGTAGTTGCTGTAATCCGGCGTGAGCCCTGTCACGGGATGGACGCAGCGGTGCAGGTATTCGCGGCTCCGGCGGGCGCATTCCCTCCAAAAGCCCGCCCTGCCGTCACCGGCCCATCTGGCCCACACTTCGTAGAAAGCGGGCAAATGGTAGGAGGGATCGGTGAACCGCCCTCCCCACGGGTCGGGGGTGAACGTGATCAGCTTATGCTCCAGGTTGACGAAGGGGGCAGCCCGGTCCATCCCCGCCTTCTGCATGGAGGAGTCCAGTATATGCCGGGCCTCGGCCCGATAGTCGATGCCCGTGCCGTCGCCCCAGCGGTTCGCGGCGAAGATGAGGGAAGTGACATAGTAGAGTTCGCCGTCGGAGGCGGGTCCCTCGGCGTTGCGCGTGCCGTCCGTCCGGCAGCTCCACGCGAAGTAGCCTTTCAGGGGGCCGTCTTGGTGTTGCATGTATTTCTTGCTCCAGCGCCACAGGCGGTCGAAGATGTCTTTCCGGTCGAACTGCACGGCGATCATCATCCCGTATGACATGCCTTCGGTGCGCACGTCGTTGTTCTTGAGGTCGCTGATGTAGGCCATGGAATCGCCTGCCTCGAAATATACTTTGTCGGGCCCGCAGAATACGGATTCGAACACTTCTTTCAGCTTGGCATCGATTTCAGCCTGCCCGTGCCCCGCTTCGGCGAACAGGTTGCGGTATTGGCGGGTCTTGAAAGCCCCTTCCTCCCACGGCAGGGCATCGAAGCCTATCCAGTCCACTTCCACCTGCGCGCCTTTCAGGAGCGATAGGTGCAAGTCGTTCACGCCTGCGGGGGACGATACGACCGGCACGCGGATCTCCGTCCACTCCTTGCCGCGCGGCACGGGGACAGTCGCCACCGTCCCGCCTTTCTCCCCGGTGCTCACTCGCAAAGTGCCGCCGGACGAGGAGCGGGCGCGCGCCACGAGTTCTTCCACTCTCTCGTTCCCGAAGTCCACCCCGCCGTACCGCAGCCGGGCGTTCTTCTTGCTGAAGACCGCCTTCCAGCCTTTGAACGTGTCCGCCGTGTCCAGGAAGGCGATGGAGACGCCCTCCGGGCTGATGCCGCTGTAACGGTCTATCTGGATGCGTGTGCGGGCATCCGTGATTCCCACTCCCCGCAGCGTGGGCGTCACCTTGCGGATGGTGCCGTCGGCATTGAAGAAGAGCGAGTCCGCGCGGACGGAGCGGTTCTTGTCGAAGCGGGGCGAATAGTCGTTGTGGTGGTAGAAGAGATACCACTGCCCCCGGTACTCCACGATGGAATGGTGGTTCGTCCAGCAGCCCGTCGGCGATTCGTCCATGATGATGCCCTTGAACTCGAAAGGCCCCTCCGGGCTGTCGCCCATGCAGTAGGCCAGCGTTTCCGTCGAGTCCTTCACCCACGGGAAAGTGAAGTAGTATTTCCCTTCCCGCTCAAAGACGAAAGGCCCTTCCTTGAAGCCGTCGGGAAGCCCCGCCACCGGCTTCGGCTCGGAGGCCAGCTCCGTCATGTTTTCTTTCAGCTTTGCCATCATCATGCCGCGTCCCGCCCAGTAGATGTAGCTTTGCCCGTCTTTGTCCGCCAGCACGCAGGGGTCTATGCCGGTTATCCCCTCTATGGGGCGCGGCAGGGGCATGAATGGGCCGTATGGCTTGTCGGACACGGCCACGCCGACGGCAAATCCCCTTTTCGTGGTGTCGCGGGGGACGGCGGGGAAATAGAAGTAGTACCTGCCATCCTTGCAGACGCAGTCGGGCGCCCACATGGAGTAGGCATCGGGCCGCGCCCAGGGGATGTGTTCCTGGTCGGCGATGACCCCGTGGTCTTTCCAGCGCGTCAGGTCTTCGGAAGAAAACACGTGGTAGTCGGCCATGCAGAACCATTCCTTCAGCCGTTCGACGGGACTGGGGATGTCGTGGGAAGGGTAGAGGTATATCTTCCCGTCGAAGACCCTCGCCGTGGGGTCGGCCGAAAACTGGTCCCTGATTATGGGATTCTGCGCCTGTCCCCCGCCCGCCACGAGGCAAAGGAGGACCGCCGCCAAAAGTTCGTTTTTCATAAGCAAATCGGTTATTGATCGAATATTCAAGACAATCTCATCGCTGCAAATGTAGTGAAAACGCGCCCTATAATCCTATATGTATGTATCATATTTTGTCGCCGTCATTACATTTT
>CAYRFT010000052.1:0-7975 GCA_964423585.1 uncultured Parabacteroides sp.
CGGGTTTTCCTCGTGGCGGATCAGAACGGATAGCCGATGGCGAGGTGCAGCCCGAGCCCGTCGCTGAACTTCGGGATGTTGAAGTACCCTTTCTTCCCCGTGTCGTAGGGGACGTGCAGGCCGATGCCGAAATCCACGCGGATGATGAGGAACTCGAGGTCGTAACGGATGCCGAAGCCGGTCCCCAAAGCCAGGTCCTTCAGGAAACGCCCCCATTTCAATTGCGCGTCGGGGCGGTTGGGGTCCTCGTGTATCAGCCAGATGTTGCCGGCATCCAGGAAAGTAGCCCCGTTCAGGGCTCCGAGTATCGGGAAACGGTATTCCACGTTCGCCTCGAACTTCAGGTCCCCCGTCTGGTCGATGTAGCCGTACTTGTTGTGGAGGTCGGGGACGAAGCGGCCCGGCCCGATGCTGCGGATGGTGAACGCGCGGATGCTGTTGGCCCCGCCGATGTAGAATTGCTCGCTGTAGGGCGTCGAGTGGTCCTCGGCGTTGCCGTAGCCGTAGATGGCGCCGGCGAACAGCCGCCCGACGAGGTGGTGTCCCTTCCCCAGCAGGCGGTCGTAGCGTATTTCAGAGGTGGCTTTCACGAATTGGGAGAAGACGTTCCCCAAAAATTCCTTGTTGACCTCCTTGAAGCCTTTCCCGGCGATGGCGTAGAAGGCGCTCATGATGTTTCCCGACTGGGTGACGGACGACTGCCACCAGAAATGATGCTTCTTCCCTTGGACGGGCGAGTCGTCGTAGGTGTACGTGTAGTTCATGGCGGGGATGAACTGGTCCTTCAGGGAGAGGTAGAGCACCTTGTTGGCGTTGGTAATCGAATCGAAGGTGGCCGTGGTGTGCTGCAGCTTGTTATAAGTGAGCTTGAAGGGTGTCACGGAGTGGTGGCTGGTCTCCGAACTCTGGAAATCGAGCGTGGCGCTCCCCCCGAAGGAGAGCATTTTGAAAAACTTGGCCCGGTTCAACAGGTTCGTGTAGATGCGGAACGTCGTGCTGGACGGATACTTCAGGTTGCGTTCCAGGTAGCCGGGGAAAAACAGTTGCGGGAGGGTCAGGCTGCTGCTCAGGCCTATCTCGTAGCTGTTCATGTGGGACGACGCGCCCTCGACGCGGCTTCCTATCTGCCATTCATACGATCCTTTCAGTTGGATTCCCCACGATTCGCCCCCGCCGAACACATTCCGCTTGGTCATGCTGAAAATGGCGCCCGGTCCTGTCTGGTCGTTGCTCTTCGTCGTCGCGTTGAATTCCAGTTCCCCGTCCAACGGCAAGTCATAAGCCGTGTTGATGCGCACGTCGAGCGTCCGGCAGAGGCGGCTCGTGTCTTGCGGCGTGTATTGCATCTCCGAATACTTGAAGATGCCCAGCCTCGAGAGGGCGGTCTGCGTTTCCGCCTGCTTGGCATTCGAATAACGTTCGCCCGGCTTGAATGTCAGCTTCCGGTAAAGCACGGCCGGGCGGACCCGCAGCTTTCCCTCGTAGAGGATGGCCAGATCTTTATAGAGCAGCGTGTCTGTCGGCGGCTCTTTGTTGTATCCGCTCAACGCCACGGTCATGTTGCCGATGCTCCAGGGGCGCAAGGCCTCCCGCGGGATGTTGTTCGAGGGGACGATCTTCAGGGAAACTTTCCCGGGGTTCCTGACCGTGTCCGCCTGGTATGAGATATACTCCGGGCGGAAGTAATAATATCCGTTGTCCCGCAACAGCGTGCTGATGCGCTGTCGTTCGGCTTCCAGGACCGTGACGTTGAAGTTGTCCCCTTTCTTCAGCAAGGAGCGGGTCACGTTCGCCATGACGATTGTGTCCGTCCGGTGGCGGCGTTGGGCATAAAGGATGCTGTCATACGTATAAGGCTTCTTCATGCTCACCCGGTATTCTATTTTCGCCTGTTTCGGGTCTTTGGAATTCGGAATGATCGTGTAGGAGGTGTTTCCGTTGAAGTACCCATACTCCTTCAATAAGTTGTCTGCCACTTTTATGCGGACGTCGGGGTTCACATTCGAGATATAGACCGGCTTGGCCCCCAGTTTGCGGAAAAACCACTGCCCGGCCTTCCTTTTCTTGTTGACCAAAGCATTATACATCCACAATCCGAAGGGAAGAGGGAAACGGATAGAGGAACTTCCCAACAAAGCGTTGTTCGGAGGATAACTCAAGGCGGCTTCTATTTCCTCCAGCGCGGCATCCCCTTCGGGAGTCGAATCCCTGTCCAGGATTTCTATCTTCCGGATGCCGGTATAAAGGGTCTCGTCTTCCGGCAGATGCTTTGTTACCGAACATGAAGCCAGCACAAAAAAAATCAGGCCGGCATATAATGCCCACAACTTAGTTTTCATCTTCTGTTTTCCTTTTGTCGTTTTCCTCTTCTTGAGGCTTTGTCTTGTTTCTCTTGAATATGAACAGTTCCCGCATGTGTTGCATCTTCTTGTGCAAGACCACGCCGGCGCCTGTCTCTGTCAATTCTCCTTCCAGCAGGCTCTCGTAATCTTTATTGTGGAAAAGTTTGACGTAACGTGAGCCACTCGGGTCAAGGCGGTATTCGATAGACACATTGTCTATAAATGGTTGCGTCTGTCCTTGGTTAATATCTTCACCCGTGGAAATTCGCCCTCCCAATACGATCCGGATCCGGTCATTGTAGAAACGTTTGGCGAAACGGAAGGAATAATCGGTCCGCCTGCTGCCGTCTCCGTTTGCATCATAACTTTCCATGCCGAAATTGATGTCCAATGATTTGGCCGCATTTCCGACAATGTTATTGATTTCGTTCTGCAAGAAGCTGTTCAGGGCCGCCCCCATATTCAGGTTTGCTTTTCCGGTAGTATTCCCGGCCAGATATAACCCGGTGACCAGCATGCTGACGGCCTGCTTGGCCTTCTCTTCTTCTCCCATCCGGGCCAGTTGTTCCTGTATCGACGCATCCTCCGGAGCATCCAGGATAAATTTCAAGCCCAAGTTCTCCAATCGTTGCGTCAGTTGGATACCCACGTCGAAGCTCACCAACCGGGAACTCCCGTCATCCAGTGTGGCTGAGGTCCGAACCCTTTCCGTTGCCGTTATGTTCATGCTGGGATCCATCGGATCGCCACTCCACTGGATATAACTCCCGTTCTGCACATTAAATTCCTTCAGCGGGATGACGGGAAGAGAATACTTGATTGTCCCGCTGCTCAATGTGTAACGCCCATTCAGAATCATGTCTCCCATCGGCGTGTATTGGAAAGAAAGATCACCTCCGCCTTCCAAATTCACATGATTGGATTGGTCGGGTGTCAGGTCGGCATTAATCTGCACGGCCTGATCGATATGGATTGTCATCAGCATATCCATTCCACCCAGCGGCAGTGCTGTGACTCGCGGTCTCTTTCCCCAAATGGAATCTTCTTCAAACGAAGTAAAGGTTACTAAACCCGATAACCGGTCTTGTACCGTCATTGGAGAATCTTTCAACACATACGTCACATTTGTGCCGCCCAACAAATGCAAATCTCCTCGCATGGTTAATGAATTCAGTGGCCCTTTTATCGTCGAATTCAAGTTGACATACATCTTTCCGTACACCAGGCTTTCTTTGCTCCGTTTTGTATTGAGCAACTGCATGTTTTGGGCGGCCATCGTCATATCGGCAATCATATTCGACGGATCCGCGAAGTTGATAGTCCCGTCTATTACAAACGGATTCTGTCCGCTTGCCAAGATCTGGTACTTATTAAAATGAATCTGGTTGTCACCTACGACTATCTGATGAGGGTCAAACTTTAGTGTCGTATTGGCTGCTGTAACAAACATATTTGCCGAATCCAATTGTACAAATCCCCGGACATTGGGAGCCTGACTCGTCCCGGAAACATTCATTTCACCCGATAGCTTGCCCTCCATGGAAGCCATATCGTCCGGGATGAAAGGATTCAACATGACCAATGGCAAATCCGTAATCTGGATAGACCCTTCAATGCTATCGTTCAGGCCGCTTTGATAATAAACAAAGGAATTCATGAACTCTTCTGCATCTCGGAAGGCATGAATATCGACTTGATGCTCTTTTTCGGAAACAGGCAAATAGACAGCACTCAACAATAAGTCGCCAACCCGCTTCTTTTCATAATGAAGAGAATCAATGCTTATTTCCCCGGTCATTGTATAGGAACTGTCAGACGGCATATATTGGAAATCTGCATTCAACAAACCTTCCAGCTCAGGCATGTATGCCGAAAACCCTTTCGATATTTCATGCAAGTCTATTTGCCCTAAAGCCGCATGAATCTCATTCAACCCGCTATCTGCCGGATGTGTGTCGATTTGCAAGAAAGCATTTTGTTGCCCTTTTAACAAGAAATCCGCCGAGATGTCTTTTTCATTGCGGAGCAGGATATAGTTATCTTCATTCAAGGTAAACGGATTAAAAGCCAAAATGGGTTCGTAAGGGAAGAAATGAAGCCGGACACCGCCCTCTTCTTCTTTCTGGATACTCCCGCCCAGCAGAATTCCTGTTTCCCCTTTTTCATTAGAAAACTTCAACAAGGCATCTGCATACCCTGTCAGCAATTTGCCGCTCAGCATCGCGGAGAAAGGAGCTTGTTTCTTGAACTTGTTCTTTACCACGCCGGCTTCGTAGAAAATCCCCGCCGTGTCTTGCCATAAACGGGTCTTGATTGTATCCAACAAGAACGTATCCCGCAACAACTTATACACACTGCCATCCACTTGTATGCCCTTTTCCGGCGAAGTATTCACATTCAATTCCAACTGTTGGAAGTTCAGGGAATATACATTCATAAAATTATAAATCGGATTATCTTTCTGGGCTGTTACCTTCAACTGCAGTTCTGGCAACATCGGGCGCAACAAAGCCAAACGGACAATCGAATCCTGCGCCATCTGTCTGTCAATCTCTTTCGAGATCAGTCCAAAGTTTTCACTCAGGCCGTTTAACCCTTTATTCCCATGCAGGCGGATGGCCAAATCTCCTGCATGGAAAGAAACAAACGTGGAATTAGTTTCAGTACGAGCCTTCAGAACAAGGGTTTTCGGCTGGGCTTTGTTTTTCCCAGTGACGATTTCCCAGTTGCCCAACGTCAAATCGGCCTGAAGATGTTCTTTCATGTCAGTTTCAGCCTCGGCGAAAAGTTGAAACGATGTCGAGAACGGTTTATCCATCAGATGAAAGCCATATAAATCCAGATGTTGCATATCGGCGGTCAACATTGCCTGGATCAAATCCTTCTTCAAGGTGGCATTCAACGTCACATCCATTTCAGCCAACGGATAACGGCTGTTTAAGTTTAAGACGGCAAAATTGTCTTTCAATGAGCCTTTCAACGTAATATCGGAGATAGAAGAAGTCCCGTAGCGAAGGCCATCGAGCTTTCCATCCAGATTTACCCATGTCAGGGAATCAAAGACATTGAACCCTTGTCCTTCGGCCTGGATGGAGGCTGTCATCCAATAAAGCGAATCGTTCGGCATGAAATGATCCGGCTCCAGACTGTCTATCACGAATGAAGCCTTAAAACGGTTCTCGTGGGCATCAAACAAGGATTTCAGTTCCACCTTTCCATGCCCTTCCCTCAATGAAACACGTCCTGCAAACTTTTGCCCGGAAAGCCTGACATTGCCATTTAACATCATCCGCTTGGGAATCCGATAGCCGGACCGACTTTCTACAGGCAAGAAGTCCAATAGGAAATCCAGGTTATCGGTGAGAACTTCCAGTTCCGCTTCTCCATTCCTGAGCGTTTCATCTTGCAGCGACGAGCCTTTTCCTTGAGTGCGGATGGAAAAAGCCCCCGGAAGCCGGGCATCCAGCTTGTTCAGTTCCAAAGCTGCCATGTTTCCCTCCGTTTCTGCCTGGATATGCAGACTTGCATCCGGATAAGATCGCACGACATCCTCGGGCAACTCGCCTGCCAACGCCATGATATCCTGTTTCCCCAAATCGGCCTGGAAAGTCACATCCATCCGGCCTTCAGGTTTTTTGGCGAATGCGCCATACGGGATGTCTCCTTTTAATTCAGCTTCGGAATGTAAGGTTTCCAATACCAGTTCCGGGATTCTCAAAGCAGCTTGGTCACCTTTTATTTGTCCTTCAAAACGTTTGATTTCTATCCCGGAACGTTCTTTGGCCGCCACCTTGTTAATGTCTGCCCGTACTGCCTGGCCTGCATACAGCAGCGAACTTAAATCCATTTCTATGTCCGACAAGGCAATATGCGAAGGGTCCAAGCCTTTTGACGGGGCTTCTTCTCCGGCATCGTAATTCAAGGCAGGGCTGGTGAATGTGAATTTGTCAACTATATAGCTGGCGTTCTTCAAATCCAATTCTCCTCCTCTCAGACGGGCTTCCGTGATAAAACCCGACATGCGTAAAGAGTCTTCAGGCATTTGCAGAGCCAGGGCGACGCGGGTGAGATCTATTTCCTGCAATTTCAGGAGCCAGTTGAGCGGAGCCGATTCTGTCGTGTCGGGAGGAGCCGCCGGTTCCGTTATAAAGACGGTAACGGCCGCGTCCGACAGGGTCAGTTCATTCAGCGTGCCTCTTTCCGCAGACAGGCTGATCCGGTCGGCCCGCGCCAGGAAATTCCCGATGAAGCCTTTCACCTCCATCCCGTCTATCAGCTTCCCGGTATTGACCCGAAGGTTCTTTATCTCCACCGATTCGACCAGCAATTCTTTGCTGAGCAAAGGTATCGGACGAATGCTGACGTTCAAATCTTCCAGCATGAACAACGTGTCTGCCGGGACGGAATCTTGGATGACTTCTATCCCGTGGACGTTCAGCTTGATCGGGAACGAGAGGCGGATGCGTTCGATGCCTATGCGCATCCCGGTGCTTTTGCCGGCGTAATAGGCGGCCTGCCTCACGGCAAAGTCTTGAAAGGCCGGGATATATAACAATATCGAAAGTATGAAGGCCAATATGATTGGTATCAGACAGAAGAAGCAGCCCCTTTTTATCCAAACATTCATCTATTGCGGATTGAGTTTTCAGTTTAAAGCCCATAAGCCCCCGCCCGGCTTTGGCCGTGAACCGAAAGGCGTATGGACGAACGATTTTAACAGTGCAAATATATAAATAAACAACACGAGAGACGAATAAGTTTTCTTTAATTTGCAACTTCATTTTTAGGATAAGGGACAGATGGAAAAGCAAAACAAGGCTTGTTATTGGTTCTTGTTCTTCCGGGACAAGCTATTATTGGAAAAGGACGGCGGCAGTTATCGTATCCCGTACCGGGAAGACGCGCCTTTCGGCATAGGCGGCTCCTTTGAAGTCGTCTTGGATTCGTCGTTGCCGGCCCGTGCCGCGTCGCTGGCGCAAGAGGTGGCGGAAGATGGGCAATGGGCCATGATCGGCTTGCGCGCCAGTTGGGATTATCTGCCCCGAGAGTGGTACAAACGGGCAGGCAAGGCACACCAGCTCGTGCACTGGGACCGCAACAGCCGCTTTTGCCCGGCTTGCGGGAAGCCTTTGGCCTGGCACACGGTGATTTCCAAATACTGCAATGCCTGCCGCCAGGAGTTTTATCCGGTCATCTCTCCCGCCATTATCGTGCTGGTTCGTCGCGGCGGGGAGGAAGTCCTGCTGGTGCATGCCCGCAATTTCCGGGGGAGCTTCCACGGGCTGGTGGCCGGTTTCCTGGAAACGGGGGAAACGCTGGAGCAATGCGTCCGGCGGGAGGTGATGGAGGAGACCGGGCTTGCCATCAAGAACATCACGTATTTCGGCAGCCAGCCCTGGCCTTATCCGAGCGGTATCATGATTGGTTTCTTCGCCGATTACGAAAGCGGGACCATCAAGCTGCAAGACGACGAACTGAGCGCCGGCTCCTTTTTCGGCAAAGGGAATTTGCCCGAACTTCCGGCCGGATTGAGCATCGCCCGCCGCATGATCGACTGGTGGCTTGCCGGTGAACCTCCTGAAAAGCCGGCGTTTTAGCCTAATCCCTCTTCCTGCTTCATCGCCTGGCGATGG
>CAYRFT010000053.1:0-7969 GCA_964423585.1 uncultured Parabacteroides sp.
GACAAATCTCTCCATCAGGGCAGGGACGGGCTTCCCGATCCGGTCTGCACATGGGAAGCGCGGCGGCCCTCCCCCAGCAAGTCCCTGGCATTCGCCAAAGACGCTTCCGTCAGCGTGGCACCGCTCAGCATCCGTGCGACCTCGTTGACCCGCCCTTCGTCCGACAGGCGTTTGATGCGCGTCGCCGTGCCCTCTTCCCGCTCTTCCTTATAGACCAGATAATGCGCCGAACCTTTGGCCGCAATCTGGGGCAGGTGCGTGATGGCAAAGACCTGCATCTTCGAGCCCAGATCCTGCATGATGCACCCCATCTTGTCCGCAACGTCGCCCGAGACCCCGGTGTCTATCTCGTCGAATATGATGGCCGGCAAGGCCGTGAAACCGGCAATCATCGCCTTTATGCACAACATCAGCCGGGAAATCTCGCCGCCCGAGGCCGTTTGGGCGACAGGCCGCAGTTCGCCGTTCCTGTTGGCCGAGAAGAGGAAGCAGACATCGTCCATCCCATCAGCTTCTGGCTCTTGGCGGGCGGCCACGTCCACGCGGAAACGGATATTCGGCATCCCCAGCGGCGAAGCCATCCTGGCCAGTTGCCCCGCGATGGCATCGGCCGCCGCCCTCCTTCGGACGCCCAGCACGCCCGCCTGCCGCAACAGCCCGTCATGCGAAGCGGCCAATTGCCGGTTCAAGTCATCAATCAGCTGGTCGCATGAACTGATTTCCCCCAGTTGCCTTTCGTATTTTTCCCGCAGGGCCAACAATTCATCCACGCCCGAAACGCGATGCTTCTGCTCCAGGGAATAAATCAGGTTCAGCCGATTGTTCACCCATTCCAGGCGTTCGGGGCTAAATTCGATGTCTTCTTTCCGGCTGCCCGCCTCAAAGGCCAGGTCGTTCAAATCGGCATAGGCGGAGCGCAGCCGTTCGGCAAATTCTTTGGCCTTCGGGTAATACCCCTCCATCTCGCCGGCTATCGACAACGCTTCCCTGATCAGGCGGAGGCTTCCCGTTTCCTCTCCGTCAAGCAGCTCGCCTATTTTATACAACGAGCTCTTTATCTCTTCCACATGCGACAAGGCCTCCTGCTCCTGTTCCAGCTCCTCCTGTTCGCCGGGCGAAAGGGCGGCATCATCCAGTTGCCCCAATTGGAAGCGGATGTAATCTTCATCCTGCCTGCCCTGTTCCGCCTGCTGCAGCAACGCCTTCAATTCCCGCTTCAACCCCTGGTGCCGCGAGAACTCTTTCTTGTAGAGGAGCAGCAGGGCATCGTTCTCGGCCATTGCATCCAAAACGCGCAACTGGAAGCGGCTGTCCCCCAACAGCAGGTTCTGATGCTGGGAATGGATATCGATCAGCCGGTTTCCCAACTCCTTCAAGAGGGACAGGGGGACGGGCGAATCGTTGACAAAAGCGCGGGACTTTCCGGAAGGGAAAAGCTCCCTCCGCAAGATGCAGCCCGAAGCGTCGTATTCCAAGTCATGCTCAAGGAAAAACGGCTCGAGGCGGTATTCCGAAATGTCGAACGAGACTTCGACGACGCACTTGTCCGCCCCTTCCTTTATGCTTTTCCCGTCGGCCCTCTGCCCCAGGACCAGCAACAGAGCTCCGAGGATGATGGACTTCCCGGCGCCCGTTTCGCCCGTGATGACGGAAAAGCCCTTGTCGAACCGGATATCCAGGCTGTCAATCAAGACGAAGTTCCGGATAAATAATGAATTCAGCATAGCCCTGTTACTTTTGCAATGGTTCCAGGCGTTTGGTCTCGGTCGGATACAATTCAAACAGCAATTTGTATCCTTCCTGCTTCTCTTGTGCGGTCGCTTTTGAATAGATCAAGACCAATTCGTCCAATTTGGCATCCGAGAACACGCGCATGATCACGGAAGTAGGCCGTGCGCTCTTCACTTCCTTCAAAACCGGCAACGCCTCGATGATCGTAGTGCGCCCCCTGTCCGGATTGCCGGCCATCTCGTCCAGCCCTTTCCGGTGATACGTGTACCAGAAATTGCGGAACCTCTCCGACGTGTTGTCTGTCAAAGCCGTAATCAACCCGTGCCGGTTGTCGTCTTTGTCAAAAGCCTTCCAGCCGTTCCATGACCCTTGGGCCTGAGCCATATTCACGATTTGCTGAGCCCTGTCGAAATAAGCCTTGCCGCCCAACGGCGAGAAACTGTCAAAATCAAGTCCCAGGATGATGTAAATGTAGAACATCACGGTGGCGGTCAGGTTGCTGTCCAACGAGTTCTCGTTATATTCCAATTGCTCGAACTGGGTATATTCAAAATCAAGTTCCGTGTCCCGATAATTGAAAAGCGCAGTCAGATAAGAGGCATCATACACAGGCCGGCTCGCCTGCACCTGGATTTCCCCTTTGTAGCTATTGTCGGACTGCTCGCTGAGGATGATGGTCATCGAACAATCAATCCGCTCGTTGACGGCAAACGTGGCATCCGTCCATCGCCTGTTGTTGACAAACTCGGTCAATGCCTCCTGCAAGGTAGTGAAGACCGATTTGTCCGTCCCCTGTATCTTGTCGCTGTTGATGGTGATGCGGGCATTCAGTTCCCCGCCGGTCGATACCTGCGCCATGGCAGAGGCGGAACATATCCCCGCCGCCAACAATCCCAACAGTCTTCTTGTTCTCATTTCAATAGTGAAACTAACTTGTTAATAATGTCTGCGGCTGCTTCCTGCTTGCTCTTCAACGGATATTCAACCAGCACTCCTTCTTGGTCCAGGATAGATATTTTGTTCGTGTCGCAACGGAAACCCGCCCCCTGGTCACGCAAAGAGTTCAATACGATAAAGTCCAGGTTCTTCCTCCTTAACTTCTCCGCCGCGTGACGCACTTCGTCGGAAGTCTCCAGCGCAAAACCGACCAAAAGCTGTCCCGCTTTCTTCATTTGTCCCAAAGAGGCTGCAATATCCTTGTTCGGAACCAACTTCAGCATCATCTCCCCTGCGGATTCCCACTTGATCTTCTCCGAAGAAACCGCTTCTGGCCTGTAATCCGCCACGGCGGCACACAAGATAGCGGCGTCAACCGAAGGAAAGACATCCGTGGCATACCGGTACATCTCCTCTGCCGATTCAACGGAAACCCGATGGATGGACGGATGCCCGGCCTGCAAGGAAACCGGGCCGCTCGCCAGAAACACTTCAGCCCCGCGCGCGGCACACGTCTCTGCCAAAGCATATCCCATTTTCCCCGAAGAATAATTCCCTATGAAACGGACCGGATCTATCTTCTCATACGTCGGGCCTGCCGTTATCAGGATTTTCTTGTCCTTTAATGTCATCGATTCATCGAAGAAGGCCTCCAGGGCAGCCACAATCTTGTCCGGCTCCTCCATGCGCCCTTTCCCGACGAGCCTGCTGGCAAGTTCGCCCTCCGCCGGTTCGATAATGTGGTTCCCGAATGAGCGCAGACGGTCGAGATTCCGTTGTGTGGCGGGATGGGCAAACATATCCAAGTCCATGGCCGGGGCAATGAATACGGGTGCCTTGCAGGAGAGATAAGTCGTCACCAGCATATTGTCGGCAATCCCGTTCGCCATCTTCCCGATGGTGGAAGCGGTAGCCGGAGCGACCAGCATGGCATCCGCCCACAAGCCCAAGTCCACATGGCTGTTCCACGTCCCGTCGCGGTTTGAGAAGAAATCGCTGACGACCGGATGGCGGCTTAACGTGGCAAGCGTGAGGGGCGTGATGAACTCTTTCCCGGCCGGGGTGATGACAACCTGCACCTCGGCTTCTTTCTTCACCAAAGCCCGGATAATATATGCGGCTTTATAGGCCGCGATGCTTCCGGTAATCCCTAAAATGATATGTTTTCCTTTCAACATGCGCATGCAAGGTGCTACAATCTCAATCTCATGATTTCACGGGCGACCCGGCTGTCGATGTTGCGATGCTCGCCCAATTTCCATCCCTGCTTGTCAATAGGAGCTGCCAACGCATCCAAGTCGTTTTCGGTAATCCCGCATTCGCCTAAACGGGTTTTCAATCCCATTTGCCGGAAAAACGTTTCGCATGCCCCGATGGCCTGACGGGCTTTCACCGTTTCATCGCCGCCGGTGATGCCGAACACGACTTCCCCCATGCGTGCCAGCTTGGCCTGCTTTTCCTTAAACATATAAGTCATGACACCCGGCAGGAGAATCGCCAATGTCTGGGCGTGATCCAAACCGAACCGGGCGGTCAATGCGTATCCCATGCGGTGTGAAGACCAATCTTGCGGGACACCCATTCCGATCCATACGTTCAAGGCATTGGTGGCGGCCCACATCAGGTTGGCGCGGATGTCGTAATCGTCCGGGTGTTCCAACACCTTCAGCCCTTCTTCACGGATAACCCGCATCAGGCTTTCCGCAAATGCGTCCTGCACTTTCGCACCGACGGGATAAGTCAGATATTGCTCGACGACATGGATGAAAGAATCCACGACCCCGTTGGCCACTTGGCGGGGCGGCAAAGAATAGGTCACTTCCGGGTCAAGGATGGAAAATACGGGGAAAATCAGCGGACTGGAGAAGTTCAGTTTCTCGTGCGTCGATGCGCGGGAAATGACCGCCCGTTCATTCATCTCCGAACCTGTCGCGGACAAGGTCAGAACCGTCCCCAAGGGGAGCGCGTGTTCAATGGGCCTGCCCTGCGATAAGATTTCCCATGCGTCCCCTTGGAACCGCGCGGCGGCCGCCATGAATTTTGTGGCATCGATCACGGAACCCCCGCCCACCGCCAGCAGGAAACCGATGCCTTTTTCATGGATGATTTCCACCGCTTTCATGCAGGTTTCATAGTGCGGATTGGCCTCAATGCCGGGAAACTCCGTTACGTCGAATGGACGCAGGGCATCTTTCACCTGCTTGTAAACGCCGTTCCGTTTGATGCTTCCTCCGCCATAGACCATAAGGATCTTGCTTTTATCCGGTATCAAAGCCGGCAACCTCGCAATCGAACCTTTCCCGAAGACAATCCTCACCGGATTGCAAAATTCAAAGTTGTCCATCTTTATTTCGCATTAAATCCGCGCAATTTGATTTCCGTAAGCTTCTGCTTGGTGTTTAAAGGAAAATCACCGCCCATCATCCAGCCGTAATAGGCGGGGTCTTGCTTGAAGATTTCTTCTACCAGACGGCCTTTGTACTTCCCGAAATTGAATACCTCTTTTCCTTTGCCATTGTAAATCATCCGCCCGGCGAAGTCCACGTTGTTGGTGAAGCTGGAGAATTCAGACAAGAACGCCATGTCGTTCTTCAAATTCGGATAACGGTCCAACTGGGCTTTCAAGACCTCATAAGTCGCCATCGCGTCGGCCGCCGCCGTATGTGCATGCTCAAGCGTCTTTTGGCAATAAAACTTGTAGGCGGCCGCCAACGTGCGCTGTTCCATCTTGTGGAAAATGGTCTGCACGTCAATGAACTTCCTTCGCGTCAGGTCAATGTCAACGCCCGCGCGCAAGAATTCTTCCGCCAGCAAAGGGATGTCGAAACGGTTTGAATTGTATCCGGCCAAATCGCACCCTTCGATCTGGGCGGCCAATTGCTTGGCCACGTTCTTGAACAAGGGGCAATCTTTCACATCATCATCCGTGATGCCGTGGACAGCGGTGGAAGCCGGCGGTATCGGTATTTCCGGATTAATCCGTATGGTTTTGCTCTCTTCTTTTCCGTTCGGGAAAACCTTCACATACGAGATTTCTATGATGCGATCCTTGGCAATATCGGTCCCGGTCGTTTCCAGGTCGAAGAAGACCAACGGATTTTTCAGATTCAATTGCATACCACAACCGCATTAGTCGTTCAACATCATTGGCATCAGCAAGGTCAGCAGGTCTTCGTTTTCTTCATTCACTTCCGGCACGATCACGCCCGCGCGGGACGGGTCGGCCAGTTCGAACACGACTGATTCCGAATTGATGTTGCTTAAAATCTCGATCAGATATGCCGAGTTGAAACCGATGCTCAGTTCCGGGCTGTCATACTGGCAAGGGATGTGTTCTTCCGCCGCGATGGAGAAGTCAATGTCCTGGCCGAAGATGGTCAGGTCGTTGGCCCGCAGTTGCAGCTTGATCAGGCTGCTCGACTGGGAGAATACGGAAACGCGCTTCAGGGCGGCCAGGAAGGAAACGCGGTCGATCGTCACCTTGTACGGATTTTCCTGCGGGATGACGCTGTTGTAATTGGGATACCGCCCTTCTATCAGGCGGCAGACCATCTCGAAACCGCCGCAGATGAAATACGCATTGTTTTCATCGAACTTGATCATCGTCGCGCCCCCGTCTTTCGACAGGATGCCCTTGAGGAGGTTGGCGGGTTTCTTCGGCAAGATGAAGGCCGCCCGCTGCTCCCCTTTCACCGAGAAGTTGCGCAGCCGGATCAGCTTGCGGCCGTCCGATGCCACGAAAGTGAGGCTGTCGGGCTGGATATCGAAGTAAATGCCGTTCATCACCGGCCGCAGTTCGTCATCCGCCGTGGCAAACAAGGAACAGGAAATGCCGCTCAGGAGGGCCTTGCTGTCCATCGACATGGAAATGGCGTTTTCTTCCATGGGCTTCTGCCGGGGATACAGGTCGCCCCGCGCGCCGATAAAGTTGTATTTCCCGTTCTGGAAATAGATGTAGGTCTCCAGGTTCTCGTCGTTTATGTCGAAGGTCAAAGGCTGGTCAGGCAGTTCCTTCAACGGGTCGAGAATGTTTTTGGCCGACAATGCAAAGACGCCCGCGCCTTTGGCGTTCGTGACCTGCACGGTCGTCACTAAACGTGTTTCGGAGTCGGCCGCCGTGATCGTCAGCACGTCTCCTTCGAGGCTAAAGAGGAAATTGTCCAGAATGGGCAATGAATTTTTGGCGGCAATGACCTTGCTCGCTACTTGCAGGCGAGAGGACAATGCGGTACTTGATACATCGAATTTCATAGCTTTTATGTGTTTATGTTTTACATCCGTCGCATGGCCGCGCGGGGTCCGCCCCTTTGCGGCTCGAGAGACAAAGTTAAGGATTTATCGGAAACAAAAGGAGACTTTTCCCTGCAAAAAGGAAAAAGCCTCTCTTCTCATTTCTCTTTGTCCGCAAGAATTATTTGCTGAAATAATCTTTGACGGCCTCATTCGGGATCATCTCTTCATGGAAGACGTAAGCTCCGGTCTTCGGGGACTTCACCATCTTGATTACCTTGGAGAAGGTCCGCCCCTCGCTTTTCTTGAATGTTGCCACAGCTTTTTTTGCCATCGTACAAATCTCCTATCATTTAATTTCTTTATGCAAAGTCATTTTCCGCAGAATCGGATTGTATTTCATCAGTTCCAGCCGCTGCTGGGTGTTCTTCCTGTTCTTGGTGGTGATATAGCGGGAAGTCCCCGGCATGCCGCTGTTCTTGTGCTCGGTGCATTCCAGGATGACCTGGATCCTGTTCCCTTTCACTTTCTTTGCCATCGTTCCATCCTCCCTTTAAGCGTTTAAATAACCTTTTTCGGCGGCCCTCTTGAGGGCGGCATCCAACCCTACCTTGTTGATGGTGCGCAGGCCCGCCGCCGACAGCTTCAGGCTGATCCAGCAATCCTGCTCCGCCCAATAAAACTTTTTCCTAAACAGGTTGACGTCAAACTTGCGCTTCGTCCTCCTCTTGGAGTGGGAAACGTTGTTGCCAACCATTCTTCTCTTCCCGGTAATTTGACAAATTCTAGACATCTCTATCTTCTTTTATAATGAATGATTCGATAATTTATTTTTTCCGCGGGCTTTTTTCCGGGCCGTCATCGCGGGGCAGAGCGGAAGCGCTTTCCCGGATGGCGGCCGCTTGCCGCTTTCGAGGTGCAAAGGTATATATAAATCAATATTGTTGCAACTTATCCCCCAAAAAATCGGCAAAAAAGAAAGAAAAGCCCTCCCCCGCCCTTTTCCGGCGGGTTTTGCCGCCTCCGGGCCGCTTGAAATGTTAAATACTGTTTGAAAATAGCCTTCCAAATG
>CAYRFT010000054.1:0-7966 GCA_964423585.1 uncultured Parabacteroides sp.
ATCGCCTGCCGATGGACCTTCTGCAGCCCTGCAAAACTTTCATCGCCTGCCGATGAACCGGGCGGAGGAGCGGGACGGCACCGAAAAAAGCCGCGCCCTTTGGGGTCAACGATGAAAAGGCGTATCTTTGCGGCCTGGCAACGATAAAAAAGCGCAAGTATGAAAAATGTATTGTCCAATGCCCTTTTGATATGGGGCTTAATTTCAAATGTCATGGCAGAAACAGATTCGAATCCGTTTTTCGGAAAATACAAGACCCCGTTCGGAACGCCGCCGTTCGACCAAATCAAGGCGGAACATTACGAGCCGGCATTCAGGCGGGGAATCGCGGAGTTGAAAGAAGAGATTGGCAAGATCGCAGGCAACGGCGAGCCCGCCACGTTCGGGAACACGGTCGTGGCCTTGGAGCGGAGCGGGGAGCTGCTGGAGCGCGTCAGCGGGGCGTTCTTCAACGTGCTGAGCGCGAACGCCACCGACGAGATGATGGAGATTTCACGGAGGATTTCTCCCGAGCTGACGGAAAGTTCGAACGACATTTACCTGAATGAAAAACTTTTTGCCCGGGTAAAGGCCGTTTACGACCGCCGCCAGTCGCTGGGCTTGACGGTGGAAGACGCCCGCCTGCTGGATGAGACCTACCGCGCCTTCCTGGAAAGGGGAGCCTCCCTGGGCGGGGCGGACAAGGAGAAATACCGCGCCTTGAGCACCGAGATGGGCTTGCTTTCCCTGCAGTTCGAGCAAAACGCGCTGAAAGACCAGAACCGGTTCGAGATGCTGCTGACCGACGGGAAGGATGTCGCGGGCCTGCCTGAAAGCATACGCGAGGCTGCCGCCCATTTGGCAAAAGAAAAGGGAAAGGAGGGCTGGCTGTTCACGCTGGACGCGCCCAGTTACGTCCCCTTCATGCGTCATGCGGATTCCCGCGAGCTGCGCGAGAAGATGTACCGGGCCTATACGTCCATAGGCAACAAAGGGGATGAATACGACAACAAGGAGATAATCCGGAAGCTGGTGAACGACCGCCTCGAGCTGGCCCGGCTGCTGGGATTTCCCGACTACGCCTCCTACGAGCTGTCGCACAAGATGGCGAAGAACGCGGACAACGTTTACAAGCTGCTGGACCGGCTGCTGGAGGCCTACAGGCCTGTGGCCGTGAATGAATACAATGCCGTGCGGGGCTTTGCCACGGGCATGGAGCAACGGGATATGCAAGTCATGCCCTGGGATTGGAGCTACTACTCGGAAAAGCTGAAGGACCTGCGCTTCAAGGTGAACGATGAAATGACCCGTCCCTACTTCCGGCTGGAGAATGTGAAGGAAGGCGTATTCGGGCTGGCCACCCGGTTGTACGGCCTGACCTTCAGGGAAAACAAGAAGATCCCGGTTTACGACAAGGAAGTCCAGGCATACGAGGTGCACGACGCGGAAGGCCGTTTCAAAGCCGTGCTATATACCGATTTCTTCCCGCGCGAAGGGAAACAGCCGGGAGCCTGGATGAACGGAATCCGCCCGCAATGCCGCGACGCGGAAGGGAAAGATGTCCGCCCGCAGGTCATCATCGTCATGAACTTTTCCCGCCCTTCCGGCGCGAAGCCGTCCTTGCTGACATTCGACGAGGTGGAGACGTTGCTGCATGAGTTCGGCCATGCCTTGCATGGCATCTGTGCCGACGGGACGTATGCGAGCCTTTCCGGGACGAACGTCTATCAGGACTTCGTGGAACTGCCTTCCCAAATCATGGAAAACTGGCTCACCGAGAAAGAATACTTGGACCAAATCGCCGTCCATTATGAAACGGGAGAGAAGATTCCGCAGGAGCTGGTGCGGAAATTGATCGATGCCTCCAACTTCAACACGGGATACGCCTGTTGCCGACAGGTAAGTTATGGCTTGCTGGACATGGCCTGGCATACGATTACAGAACCCTTTGAGGGCGATGTGGCAGCGTTCGAGAAAGAAGCCTGGGCTCCGGCGGCTGTCGTTCCGGAAGTCCCCGAAGCCTGCATGAGCACCAGCTTCGGCCATTTGTTCGCCGGAGGATATGCCGCCGGTTATTATGGCTACAAATGGGCGGAGGTGCTGGATGCGGATGCCTTCTCGGTCTTCAAGGAAAAGGGCATTTTCAATGCGGAAGTGGCCAAATCATTTCATGATAACATCCTTTCGAAAGGAGGAACGGAAGATCCGGCCGTCCTGTACAAGCGGTTCAGGGGGCAAGAACCCACCATCGATGCTTTGCTGATTCGCAACGGCATTAAAAAATAAACGATAAAAAGTGGCAGTTGGGGCAAATTGATTATTTTTGTGGCTGATAAATAAAAGCCAATGACCAATAAAACAGACAAACAGCACGAGTTGGATAAACGCTACTTGCGTATGGCTTCCATTTGGGCTGAAAATTCATATTGCAAAAGACGCCGGGTAGGGGCGTTGATCGTAAAAGGGCAGATGATCATTTCCGATGGATACAACGGAACGCCTTCCGGATTTGAAAACGTTTGCGAAGATGAGCAGAACGTGACTCTCCCATACGTACTGCACGCCGAAGCGAATGCCATAACCAAGGTGGCGGCTTCGTCGAATAGCAGCAAGGGGGCCACGATCTATGTTACTTCTGCACCTTGCATCGAGTGTGCAAAGCTGATCATCCAGTCGGGAATTATCCGGGTGGTTTATTCGGAAAAGTATCGGACGGAAGAAGGCTGCGATTTATTGAAGAAAGCAAACATACAGGTTGATTTTATAGACTTAAACGAATAAAAGACACGTCTTATGGACAAAAAAAAGCGAATTCCCGTGTGGCTGCCGGTGGTGGTTGCAGCCAGTATCGCATTGGGTATATTTATTGGAAATCATTATTGGCTCTTCGGGCAAAGGCTGAAGAGAAACCTTCTGGCGGGAGATAAGATAAATGCCATTCTCGACATCATCGAGGAGAACTATGTGGATACGGTGAATATGGCGGATATGATCGAAAAGACTGTCCCTAAAATATTCAGCGAGTTGGATCCGCATTCCGTGTATATCTCGGCAAAAGACGCTTCTGCTGTTTCCGAAGACTTGGAAGGATCGTTCAGCGGCATCGGGGTTTCTTTTAACATGCAGACAGATACTATTCTGGTAATAAGTGTTATTCCGGGTGGACCTTCGGAAAAAGCCGGATTGAAACCTTTCGACCGAATTGTAACGATTAACGATTCTGTCTTCTCCGGCACAAAAATAAGCTATGACAAGGTGAAGGAAACGTTGCGTGGCGCGAAGAACAGCACTGTAAAGTTGGGAATCAAGCGTGACAACAATCCGGAATTGTTGCATGTGGAGGTCACGCGGGGCGATGTTCCTGTCAGCACGGTAGATGTTTCTTATGTGGTGAGTGATGGCATCGGGTATATCAAAGTAAGCAAGTTTGGCCGGACCACTTACAATGAATTCATCACGGCGATTGCCAAATTGAAGCAAGCCAATTGCCAATCCTTTATTATCGACTTGCGCGGGAATACAGGTGGATATATGGAGGCAGCCATCAACATAGTGAACGAATTTATGCCGGAAGGCCGTTTGATTGTGTATGCCGAAGGCAAGGCTTTCCCGCGGTTTGATTCGTATGCGAACGGGACCGGTACCTGCAAGGAGAATCCGGTTGTGATCTTGACAGATGAAATATCGGCATCGGCCAGTGAGATTGTTTCCGGTGCCATCCAGGATAATGACCGGGGTCTGATAATCGGCCGTCGTACTTACGGGAAAGGTCTGGTCCAGTCTCCGATCAAATTCAACGATGGCTCGGAAGTGCGTTTGACGGTGGCCCGCTATTATACGCCGTCGGGCCGTTGCATCCAAAAGCAATATAAATTGGGGGATGCCGAAAATTACGACCAAGATATTTACAACCGATATGTGCATGGTGAGTTTGATTCGGCAGATAGCATCAAGCTGGACGATTCGATGCAGTATCAAACGGTAGGAGGCCGTGCGGTGTATGGCGGTGGTGGCATCATGCCGGATATTTTCATCCCGAGGGATACAAGCAACATCACTTCTTATTTCACGAATGTTGTCAATAGCGGCGTGTTGTATATGTATGCACTGGATTATTCCGATAAGAATAAAGAGGAATTTTCCTCTTTCAAAGACTATAAAGAACTATGGGCTTATCTGAAGCAACAGCCGTTGGTGAATAATTTCACTAATTTCGCAGTTACACAGGGCATCAAGAAGCGTCCGAATCTGATTGCCATTTCGTATAAATTGATTGAAACGCAGTTGCAGGCCTATATCATCCGGAATTTCTTTGAAGACAACGGGTTTTATCCAGTATTTCTAAGTGATGATATAACGGTCCGAAAAGCCGTGGAGGTATTGAAATCCGGGAAAGCCAATCCTATATCATTGGATTCGGGGAAAAGCCTGTAAGAATGTATGAAGAGAAGCAACAGTTACGGAGAGAAATAGCTCGACAAAAGAAATTATATTCGTCCGAACAATTGCAAAATTGGTCGGATCAAATCATGAGCCTGTTGGAACAAAGCGAATTGTTCCGGCAGGCTCATGTTGTTGCTTGCTATCATGCCTTGCCGGGAGAAGTACAGACGGCGGCTTTCCTGGAACGTTGGTACAAGAAGAAACGCATAGTGTTGCCGGTAGTGCAGGGGGATGATTTGTTGTTCTTCCCTTATGCCGGGCCTGCTTCTGTGCAAACGGGTGCTTTCGGAATTACAGAACCGATCGTGACACCGCAATCGGTATCAATTGAAAAGGAAATCGATCTGATTATTGTACCGGGGGTCGCATTCGATCGCCAGTTAAACCGAATGGGGCGAGGAAAGGGCTTCTATGATCGCCTGCTTTCAACTTTGTCTGTCCCGAAGATTGGCATCGGTTATTCTTTTCAGTTGCAGGAGCAGATTCCGACGGAAGATTTTGACAAGAAGATGGATCTGGTGATTACCGAGCATGAAATTATCGGATTACCAGGTCAAACAAATAGCCCGAACCTAATTCTTTGTTAATGTTGTTTCTCAGTTTGTCCTTGCAATAGAGTAGTTCAGAGCGGAGAACGGCCGAATTCATATATACATATAATATACGGTCGCGTACATACATGTTGCTTGTATATAGCTTGGCCATTGACCCTAATAATTTAGTCCAAGTCCGTTCGATACGAACTTCCATAATCTTTTCATGAAGTTCCGGATTATCTTCAAAGAAATCACGGAGTATTTCTCCGAGGGGCTGTACATCCGTCCGTCTCATCTCATGCCTCTTTTAATGGTTTGATATATCCTTGCTCTACTTCAAACATGGCAAAATAAGGATTCATGGCCTCCAGTATCTTATCCAGATATTTACGATTGGTATCGGTAATGAAGATTTGTCCGAATTGCTCCTCTCCTACCAGGCGGATAATCTGTGCGACCCGTTCTGCGTCCAGTTTATCGAAAATATCATCCAGCAACAACAGGGGCGTGGTGGCTCCATGTTGTACCAGCAGAGAATATTGAGCCAGTTTTAAGGCAATCAAGTATGTCTTTTGTTGACCTTGCGAACCTACATGCCGGATAAGCGCCCTATCAAGTTTCATCTCCAATTCGTCCTTATGGATTCCCACCGTTGTATAGCCGATCAATCCGTCTCTTTCCCGGTTCATCCGCAATTTTTCGTCCAAAGAGGCATCGGTTAGTTGGGATATATATTCCAGATCGACAGATTCAGCCGAGTGGCAAATTTGCTGATGGATTTGATTGAATAAAGGAATCAGCTTTTCTATGAGCTGTTTCCTTTTCAAGAAGATCTGTTCTCCATGCAAGGCAAGCTGCATTTCCAATACATCGAACAGCGATGTATCGCGGTTTTGTTCTTTCAGCAGCATATTCCGTTGCAGCAAGGTTTTGTTGTATTGGACTAAAGCATGCAGATAATTCTTGTCTTGTTGCGAAATGATCAGATCCAGAAACCGGCGCCTTTCTTCACTCCCTCCTTGAATCAGTTCGGTATCGGCCGGTGAGATCATGACCAAAGGTAATAACCCGATATGTTCAGACAGCCGTTTGTATTCTTTTTTATTCCGTTTGAATTGTTTTTTCTGCTTATGGCGGATGCCACAGAACAATTCTTCCGTTCGTCCGTCACAATCATATACTCCCTGAAGTACACACATTTCCTGATTATTCCGGATAATCAGGCTGTCAGGGGTATTGAGATGGCTTTTGCAGAAAGACAGGTAGTAAATGGCATCCAAAAAATTCGTTTTGCCCATTCCGTTCTTTCCGAAGAAGCAATTGATCTTTGGTGAAAACACGACTTCAGCATGGACTACGTTTTTATAATTCAGAATAGAAAGCTGTTTCAGTACCATTGAATCCGTTTTAGTGCTTACAAAAGTAAAAAATATAGTCGTATATAATCAATTATGTCTGTAAAAAAACTATTTTTGTGCTTTGAAATCAAAGAGGCTTTTGGCATATAAAAAATCAGTAAAATAACAATAAACAGATTATGGCTACTAAAGAAAAGGGAACAGTAAAAGTAGAAGAACTTGTTTCGAAATCGGAACTATTTATCGAGAAGAATTCAAAGAAGATTATCTTCGGTATTTTGGCGATTGTCGTGATTGTCGGCGTATTTTTGGGATATCAACACGGATATGTTGCTCCCCAGCAGAAGAAAGCGGCGGCTGCCATGTTTAAGGGAGAACAATATTTTGCCCGCGATTCTTTCCTGCTGGCATTGAATGGAGATGGCGGCGATTATGAAGGCTTTGCAGCCATTGCCGACAAATATGGTTTTACTGATGCCGGCAACTTGGCAAAAGCATACGCCGGGATTTGCTACTTTAAGTTGGGAGACAACGACAAGGCTATCGGCATGCTGAAATCTTTCAGCGCAAATGACATGATGGTTTCCCCGGCGATTGTGGGATTAGTTGGCGATTGCTATGTAAATGCCGGCAACGTAAAGGAAGGCATCAGCTATTTCGAGAAAGCCGCCAAATCAGCCGACAATGAAGTAATCAGTCCGATCTATCTGAAGAAAGCCGGCATCGCCTATGAATCATTGCAGCAATATGCGGATGCCATTAAATTGTACACGCAGATTAAAGAGAAGTATTTTAACTCTATGGAAGCCGCCGATATCGACAAATACATCGCTCGCGCAACGGCCTTGGCAAATAATATGTAAGCAATATTGTCAAACATGATGGGGAGAGGATGTCCTTGCTGAATGGAAAGAAGAAAGGCATCCTCTTTTTGTTCTTATCATAATCATTATGGCTACAGCTTATCAAAATTTATCAGAGTGCGGTTTTAACGGCGTCCCGGATGCCTCGGATATGAATGTGGGAATCGTAGTGGCCGAGTGGAACAAAGAGATAACCGAAAAGTTATTGGAAGGGGCCTGCAATACGCTCGAAAGATATGGCGTAAAGCCGGAAAACATCATCGTCAAACGTGTGCCGGGCAGTTTTGAGCTGACATTCGGGGCAAAATGTCTGGCAGACAAGAAAAATGTCGATGCGGTCATCGTCATAGGATGTGTCATAAAAGGAGATACGCCGCATTTCGATTACGTCTGCTCGGGAGTAACACAAGGAATCACGGAATTGAATCTGATGTATGATGTCCCGTTCATATTCGGCCTGTTGACTACCGATAATATGCAGCAAGCAAAGGACCGTGCCGGGGGCAAATATGGAAACAAAGGCGATGAAGCCGCGGTGGCCGCAATAAAAATGATCGATTTTTATTGCAACTTGAAAAATTAGTTCTACTTTTGTAACGCGATTGGGAAGAGAGGGCAATTGCCGGGGAGGAGCAAAGGGACGAGGTGCAACTCGGTTGGCACAGCCCGATGGCATTCAAAATCTTCTTCTCATTTGCATCCTGCGGAAGTAGCTCAGTTGATAGAGCATTAGCCTTCCAAGCTGAGGGTCGCGGGTTTGAGTCCCGTCTTCCGCTCTTTTCGGGAA
>CAYRFT010000055.1:0-7895 GCA_964423585.1 uncultured Parabacteroides sp.
ATTTCTTTTGTTTCCCGTCAGAATAATTTCTCCGGATATTCGCCCGCATCGACCAGCGCCTGGATCTTATCCACGACGCCTTGGCGGTCGGCGGCATAAGTCACGCCAAACCAGCGGGCCGTCGTGTCCAGCACCTTGACGGTCGCCTTGCCTTTGGTGATCAAATCGTTCACGAGGAGCGGGATGAAGAACTCGCTCTTCAGGTTGCCGATGTTCGCCTTCAAAAACTCGGCGAAATACTCCTCCGAGTAGGTGAAATAGTCGGGGGTGAAGCCCCACATGTTCATCGACACGGGCGTGTTTTCTTCCAGCACGACTTTCTCGCCGTTCTCGTCCTTGAACTGGATTTCCCCGTCGATCCGTTCGATGGCCGTCCGTTCGACGACTCCCGTCAGGTATCCTTCGTCGTTGGTCACGCATACGCCCCGGGCCACGGAGCCGCTTTCGCTCAGCGTATTGCCGACGCGGTAGCCCACCATGCAGTAATGGCCGTGCTTGCCGCCCATCGCCGAGAGCCACTTGCCTATGACGGCGAAGCTGTCGCGCCCGTAGAAGTCGTCGGCATTGATTACCGCGAACGGTTCCTTGATCACGTCCTTGCCCATCAGGACGGCGTGGTTGGTACCCCAGGGCTTTTGCCTTCCCTCCGGGCACGCGAAGCCGGCCGGCAGGTCGTTCAGGTCTTGGAACACCACCTCCGTCGGGATATGGTTTTCGTATTTGGCCACGATCTTCTTGCGGAAGTCCTGCTCGAACGATTTGCGGATGACGAAGACCAATTTGCCGAACCCGCCGCGTATGGCATCGAAGATGGAATAATCCATGATGGTCTCTCCGTTCGGCCCCAGCCCGTCCAACTGTTTCAAGCCGCCGTAACGGCTGCCCATTCCGGCTGCTAATACGAATAATGTAGGTTTCATGTGCGATTAATTTTAAATGGTATTATGTTTATGGGGCAAAGATAATCGAATTTTGAAGACGGATACAGGAAATAGGAAGAATTTTTGCGGCCGCCTGCCCGTCTTCCCCTGCAAAGATGCGAATGAGGGCAAAACTTTTTTTATGAAATATTCCGCCCTTTCAAAAAAGATATTAACTTTGCGGACTGTAAGGAAAAATAGGGTTAGGGATATATGATTAAAATTACATTTCCGGATAATTCCGTAAGGGAATATGCAGAAGGGACAACCGCCATGCAGATGGCCGAAAGCATCAGCCGCCGCCTGGCCCAGGAAGCGTTGGTCGCCGGCGTGGATGGTGAAGTCTGGGATCTGACGCGCCCTCTTCGTCAAGACGCGGCCGTGAGGCTCTTCAAGTGGGAGGATGAAGAAGGCAGGCATGCCTTCTGGCATTCAAGCGCCCACCTGATGGCCGAAGCCTTGCAGGAACTGTATCCCGGCATCAAGTTCGGCATCGGTCCGGCCATTGAAAACGGGTTCTACTATGACGTGGACCCGGGTGAGGCCGTCATCAACGAAAGCGACTTCGCCGCCATCGAAGCCAAGATGATGGAACTGGTGGCAAAGAAGGAATCCATCGTCCGCAAGGATATATCGAAAGCCGATGCCTTGAAAATGTTCGGCGATAGGGGAGAGGCTTACAAGGTTGAACTGATCAACGACTTGGAAGACGGCACGATCACCACTTACACGCAAGGCGCGTTCACCGATTTGTGCCGCGGCCCGCATCTTCCGGATACATCTTACATAAAAGCCGTCAAGGTGTTGAGCGCGGCGGGCGCTTATTGGCGCGGGGATGAGACCCGCAAGCAGTTGGTCCGCCTCTACGCGATATCTTTCCCGAAGAAGAAACTTTTGGACGAGTACCTGGCCCTGTTGGAAGAAGCCAAGAAGCGCGACCATCGCAAGATTGGCAAAGAACTGGATCTGTTCATGTTTTCGGATACCGTCGGAAAAGGATTGCCGATGTGGTTGCCGCGAGGTACCGCCCTGCGTTTGCGCTTGCAGGATTTCCTGCGCCGCATCCAAGCCCGTTATGATTACCAGGAGGTCATGACCCCGCCCATTGGCAATAAATTATTGTACATCACTTCAGGCCACTATGCCAAATACGGGAAGGATTCTTTCCAGCCTATTCATACGCCGGAAGAAGGAGAGGAATACTTCTTGAAGCCGATGAATTGCCCGCATCATTGCATGATATATAAAAATTCGCCGCGTTCTTACAAGGATCTGCCTTTGCGTTTGGCTGAATTCGGGACGGTATGCCGCTATGAGCAGAGCGGCGAGCTGCACGGTTTGACCCGCGTGCGCAGCTTTACGCAAGACGATGCCCATATCTTCTGCCGTGCCGACCAAGTGAAAGATGAATTCATCCGCGTGATGGATATCATCTCAATCGTTTTTAAATCAATGGGCTTTAAGGAATTTGAAGCGCAGATTTCACTGAGGGACAAAACGAATCGGGAGAAATATATCGGCAGCGATGAAAACTGGGAAAAAGCCGAACGGGCTATTATCGAAGCTTGCGAAGAAAAAGGCTTGCCGGCTAAAAAAGAATATGGGGAAGCCGCTTTCTATGGTCCGAAGCTGGACTTTATGGTGAAGGATGCGATCGGACGCCGCTGGCAGTTGGGAACGATTCAGGTAGATTATAATCTGCCGGAGCGTTTCGAGCTGGAATATACGGGCGAAGACAATAAGAAACATCGTCCGGTCATGATCCACCGCGCGCCGTTTGGATCTATGGAACGTTTCGTCGCCGTGCTGATTGAACATACGGCCGGCAAGTTCCCGTTATGGTTGACTCCGACACAGGCAGTTGTTTTGCCGATCAGCGAACGTTTTAACGAGTATGCCTGGAATGTGGCCCGGGAGCTGAAGCAAAAGGATATTCGCGTCTTGGTTGACGACCGAAACGAGAAAATCGGACGTAAAATCCGCGACAATGAGATGAAACGTATCCCTTATATGCTGGTTGTCGGAGAAAAAGAGGCAGAAAATGCGGAAGTTTCTGTAAGAAAACAGGGCGAAGGCGATAAAGGTTCGATGAAAATATCTAATTTTGCAGCACTTTTGAACAGCGAGGTTGAGGAAATGACCAATCTCGGGGAAAAGTGAAAGCATGATTAACAAAAAAACAGGGAGAATAAAAAAACATTCTGCTAAAACATGAAAAGAAATACTGCCATGACCATATTTCGTGTTTCAACAATTCTTATGGCTCTGCCATTTATTGATTTGTTAATTCACCAAGATTATGGAAAATGCCTTATGAGTCTTTCTTTATTTTCTTTCAGTAAGAGCACTTTGCAAACAGCCATCCATTAAATCGAAGCCATTAATAATCCATAAAATCTACAAGAGGTAGAATAATGAAGATAGACAATTCAAAAGAGCAGTATAGAATTAATGAACGAATCCATGTTGATGAGGTCCGTTTAGTCGGTGATAATGTAGAGCAGGGAGTTTATCCTACGTCGCAGGCACTTAAAATCGCTGAAGATCAAGGATTGGACTTAGTCGAAATATCACCCAATGCTGCCCCTCCCGTTTGTAGGGTGATTGACTATCAAAAGTTCCTCTATCAACAAAAGAAACGTCAGAAAGAACAGAAAGCAAAGTCTATGAAGATCGTTGTGAAAGAAATCCGTTTCGGGCCTCAAACGGATGATCATGACTATGCTTTCAAGTTGAAACATGCCAAAGGTTTCCTGGGAGAAGGTGCCAAGGTAAAAGCTTATGTGTTCTTTAAAGGACGTTCCATTCTGTATAAGGAAGAGGGCGAGGTCTTATTGCTCCGCTTTGCTAACGACTTGGAAGATTATGGCCGTGTAGAACAGATGCCGCTTCTGGAAGGCAAGCGGATGATTATCGTTTTGGCTCCGAAAAAAGGTGCCGGTTCTTCAAAAGCTGCCAAGAAACCGGCTGCCCCGGTAGAAAATACCGCGAATGATGCAAATGAAAACAAGATATTATAATAATGAAGTAGAATAAATATTCCTTTGTGGGGAAATGATCGTTTAATTAATTAAAATAGATTGGAAAATGCCTAAGATGAAGACTAATTCCGGTGCCAAAAAGAGGTTCGCCCTTACCGGAACAGGAAAAATCAAGAGAAAACACGCTTTTAAAAGTCATATTCTGACAAAGAAGACCAAAAAGCAGAAGAGGAATCTTACTCATACCGGTATTGTTTCCGGTGCTGATGTGAAAACTGTAAAAAAATTGCTTTGTCTGAAGTAATTGTTAGAGCGAGTTTTTTAGATTTTTATTAACCGAGTGTATTAGCTGAAAAAGATCATCGTAAAAGATGACGCTGACATTCAAAAACAAATTAAAATTATGCCTAGATCAGTAAATCATGTTGCTTCAAGAGCAAAAAGGAAACGGATTTTGAAACTTACCCGTGGTTATTACGGTGCCCGTAAGAATGTTTGGACCGTTGCAAAGAACACATGGGAAAAAGGTTTGACGTATGCATTCCGTGACCGTCGTAACAAGAAACGTAACTTCCGTGCTTTGTGGATTCAGCGCATTAATGCCGCTGCCCGTCTGGAAGGTCTGTCTTACTCTCGTTTGATGGGTGCTTTGCACACTGCAGGAATCGAAATCAACCGCAAGGTGTTGGCCGATTTGGCCGTTAATCATCCCGAAGCTTTCAAGGCTATCGTTGCCAAGGTAAAGTGAGAATTGAATTTCTTAGGATGAATGGAAAGTTTTGTAATTCAAATAATGTACGTACCTTTGCAAGCCGATTATTATCAAATTGCATTAAAAGTTTAGTTTTGGAACTTTGCAGCATCATGTGTTCGGTGAGGCAAAAGGGAAATTTGGTTTTTGATTCTATTAATTTATAAACAATTTAAGCAGTGGATACTTTAAGTTTTAAGACCATTTCTGCAAACAAGGCAACTGTAAATAAAGAATGGGTCGTCGTTGACGCTGAAGGCCAGACATTAGGCCGTTTTTGTGCGAAAGTGGCAAAGCTTTTGCGCGGCAAGTACAAGCCCAATTTTACTCCACACGTTGATTGTGGCGATAATGTAATTATTATCAATGCAGAAAAAATCGTTCTGACAGGTAAAAAGTGGAATGATCGTATTTATTTGAGATATACCGGTTATCCTGGTGGGCAGGTTAAATACACTCCGGCTGATTTGTTGGCAAAAGGACCGAGTTATCTGTATAGAAAAGTAGTGAAGGGTATGTTGCCTAAGAATCGTCTGGGTGCCAAGTTGCTGGGTAATCTGTATGTTTATGCAGGCCCGGAACATAAACACGAAGCCCAGCAGCCTAAGTCAATTGATATTAACTCATATAAATAATAGCGATGGAAGTAGTAAATGCAATAGGAAGACGTAAAGCCGCAGTAGCTCGCGTGTATGTCAGCGAAGGAACAGGTAAGATTACAATCAACAAGCGCGATCTTGCGAATTACTTTCCTTCTCCGATTCTGCAGTTTGTTGTAAAGCAGCCTTTAACAAAATTGAACGTGGCTGAACAATACGATATCAAGATCAACTTGGACGGCGGTGGTTTTAAGGGACAGTCGGAAGCCGCCCGTTTGGGCATTGCCCGGGCGTTGGTCAAAATCAATCCGGAAGATAAGGCGGCCCTTCGCGCAGAAGGCTTCATCACCCGTGATCCTCGTTCTGTGGAACGCAAGAAGCCGGGTCGTCCGAAAGCCCGTAAAAGATTCCAGTTCAGCAAGCGTTAATATGGGGAGACTGGCAGGACAAACAGGCAAGGCGGGGCTTATGGCCATTTGTTGGAAATATGATTTGACCCCGTTGTCTGCTTCCTTGATGCCTGTCACGTGGAAAAGTGTTTAGTATCTAAACCGGCAGGATTTTTCTTGTATGTTGAAATATGGGAAGACTACCTGCGGGTTGTATAAGAAAAGAATGTAAACGATTTAAGAAAAGAAACAATGTCAAGAGTAAATTTTGATCAGTTATTAGAGGCAGGCGTCCACTTCGGGCACTTGAAAAGGAAGTGGAATCCTGCGATGGCTCCTTATATCTTCATGGAGCGCAATGGTATTCATATCATTGATTTGTATAAAACAGTTGCCAAGGTGGATGAAGCGGCAGAAGTAATGAAGAACCTGGCAAAACAGGGCAAGAAAGTTCTTTTTGTCGCTACCAAGAAACAAGCCAAGCAAATCGTGGCCGACAGGGCGGCTTCCGTAGGCATGCCTTACGTGATCGAGCGTTGGCCGGGCGGCATGTTGACCAACTTCCCGACAATCCGCAAGGCCGTCAAGAAGATGGCCACGATCGACAAGATGACAAAAGACGGCACATTCGATAATTTGTCAAAGCGGGAGAAATTGCAGATCGCCCGCCAGCGCGCGAAATTGGAAAAGACGTTAGGTTCTATCGTTGACCTGACCCGCCTGCCGTCGGCCTTGTTCGTCGTCGATGTGATGAAAGAACATATCGCCGTCCGCGAGGCAAACCGCTTAGGCATTCCTGTAATCGGCATGGTTGATACGAATTCTGATCCTACAAACATCGACTTTGTAATCCCGGCCAACGATGATGCCACCAAATCGGTGGAAATAATCTTGGGGGCTGTCTGCGAGGCCATGAACGAAGGCTTGCAGGAACGTAAGGCCGAAAAGGTGGATGTTGAAGCTGCCGATGAAGGCGAGGCTCCGAAAAGAGGGCGTAAGACCAGAGCCGCGAGGAAAGAACGCTACAAGAAAGGAAGAGATGAGGATGCCGAAACCACCGACAAGTCACCTGAAGATGACGAGGAATGATTCGGGGGCCGATTATAAAGAGTATAAACATTAAAAACGAGAAATAAGACTATGGCTGTAACAATGGCTGATATTACCAAGCTCCGCAAGATGAGCGGCGCCGGTATGATGGACTGCAAGAACGCATTGATTGAAGCTGACGGAAACATCGAAAAGGCAATGGAAATCATCCGCAAGAAAGGACAGGCCATCGCCGCGAAACGTTCTGACCGGGATGCCTCCGAAGGTTGCGTCCTGGCGAAGAAAGACGGCGGGTTTGCCGCTGTGATTGCTCTGAAATGCGAAACCGACTTCGTTGCGAAGAACGCCGATTTTGTCGCTTTGGCCCAGGCTATCCTGGATGCCGCCGTGGCTGAGAAGTGCCACACGCTGGATGAAGTATTGGCCTTGCCGATGGACGGCAGGACCGTGAAAGATGCGGTTGTCGAGCGTAGCGGCATCACCGGCGAAAAGGTGGAACTGGATGGTTACAATGTGGTGGAGGGCGCTTATACCACGGTTTACAACCACATGGGCAAAAACCTGCTCTGCACGATTGCCGCATTCAACAAGCCTTCCGAGGAAACCGCCCACAACATAGCCATGCAGATTGCCGCTATGAACCCGATCGCGATTGACGAGGAAGGCGTTCCCGAATCCGTGAAAGAAAAGGAATTCCAGGTGGCTGTCGAGAAGACTAAAGCCGAACAAATCCAAAGGGCCGTGGATGCCGCCCTGAAGAAGGCAGGCATCAATCCTTCACACGTGGACAGCGAAGACCACATGGAGAGCAACATGGCCAAAGGCTGGATTACTGCTGAAGAAGTGGCGAAAGCAAAAGAGATCATCGCTGCGGTTTCTGCCGAAAAGGCGGCCAACCTGCCGGAACAAATGATCCGGAACATTGCGAAAGGCCGCGTGAGCAAGTTCCTGAAGGAAGTCTGCCTGTTGGACCAGGAAGATATCATGGAAGGCAAGAAGACGGTAAAGGAAGTAATGAAAGAAGCCGACCCCGAATTGCAAATCCTGGCATTCAGGCGTCTTACCTTGCGTGCCGAATGATTCGCCCGGGCGGATAGGGCGGCCGTCGGGCCTTGTTCCCGGGGGAAATGCCTGAAAATACGAAAGAGGTTGTGCCAAAATGCCGGCGCAACCTCTGATTTTATTATGGCCGGCCGGCAAAATGC